>JAGHDT010000202.1 GCA_021159805.1 Anaerolineae bacterium | reverse complement strand
TCGACATCAGCAGCGTGCAAGCCCACCGTTGGTTCGTCGAGCAGGTAAAGCGTGCGACCGGTCGCACGCTTTACCTGCTCGACGAACCAACGGTGGGCTTGCACGCTGCTGATGTCGAGAAGCTGATCGAGGTACTGCAGCGGTTGGCCGATACCGGCAATACGGTGGTGGTGATCGAGCATAATCCAGACGTCATCAAGGTGTCGGATTGGATCATCGACCTGGGACCTGAGGGTGGCGATGCCGGGGGCGAGTTGGTGGCCGAGGGACCGCCCGAGGTCGTGGCTGAAAACGAGCGGTCGTACACTGGGCACTATCTCAAGCAGTGGCTTTCCGGCGTACGTATCACGACCCCGCTGTAGGGGTTCTCCCCGCACCACGTATGTGTACGACGAGGCGTGTTCGTCAGATAGCACCTCGTCGTACTTCGCCGGTCGGCTTGGGGGATCAGCATCACTCCTTCGCTTTGGCGAGATCCTCAGCGAGTCCAACCAGGGGTGTCTCTCCATCCCGCGATGTGAAATCGACGGCCTCCATAAACGCGCGTTCGGCGTCGACGTTACGGTCTTGTTGAAGATAGACACGGCCCAAAGTCTGCAGTGCAACTGCGCGTTCCACATCGTTCGTGGCCCAGTTGTACGCATAAGAAGCGAGCAGTTCAGCCTCAGCCAAACGTTCCGGCCGGTAGCCGACATAGAACTCAGCCAGGGCGTTGAGTGTCATGAAGTCATTGCTTTTGAGGTTCTGCGCATAGAGCAGATCAGCCTGGGTGCCGTCGATGTCCGGCGGCGACTCGGTACGGCGTGCCCACGATTGTGCGATGTAGACGATGGGCAAGGTGTCTGTCTGGCTGATCGCGCGACCGACTGCGCCATAGGCCTCCTCCTTGTCCTGCAACTTGGCGGCCGAGATTCCCAGCCATGCCTCTGCCTCGGCATTCTGTGGGTTGATATCGGCGGCCCAGTCAAACTCGCTCGCGGCTTCTTCGTAGCATCCCTGATAGAAGAGCATCTGACCAAGCCCGAAATGCGCTTCAGGCAATTCCTGATTCAAAGAGACGGCGGTACTGAAGGCTTCCTCGGCACGCTGCCAACGTCCCGTGTAGAAGTAGGTCCATCCTTCGCTCACGTAGATTTCGGCGCGCGTCTCATCCAGCCCCTTGGCAATCTTGAGATCCGCTAACGCGGCCTGGTAGGCGCCTAACGTAATGTAGGCCTCGGCACGCTGCAGATAGAGCGCGATGTCGTCGGGGTTGTCCTGGATCTGGCGGTCGAGGGCGGTGAAGACGGGCGGTGTTGCCGTGGGAGGCGGCGGCTCAGGGGTCGCTGTGCCCTCGGGATCCGGCTCACCCTTGGCCTTATCTTCAGTGCTGGCGTCGGAGTCGCCTTGATTTGGATCGGGCGAGACCGGCGTCAACTCTGCATCGGAGACCCTAGAGATCTCGGTGCCATCCAGAGAGAGTGCGGCATCTGTTTCGCGGGCAGCAAGTGACCGTGAGAGCAGTACGATGTTGATGGCCCAGAGCCCCACGACCACAAGCCCTAGGATCCCCAGCACGATCTTCTGGGATGCTGACCATCCCAACCCTCGGGCGCGGTGTCCCCAAGCATTGTCGGGCTTGGAGGGCTCCGCAGCCTCGCCAAGATCGTCGAGGCTCACGCCCTCAAGCAGATCTGCCCATGCTTCGTCGTCTTGCACGGGTGTGGGCTGGCTTGGTTGGTCAGGCTGTGTAACTGCACCGCCCGCCCGATCAGAGGTCGTGCGCGTCGGTTGCGTAGCTGACTCTTCTTCTGACTCCGGCGGATTGAGTAAATCGTCAAGGAACTCCATCACAGCCTCCCGGCTCATCAAGTGTGGAGCACGATAGACGCGTCCGAGCTTCGCTTCGCCAGCATCTACCAGGTCTTCCGAGCAATGAGCTTGAAAAACACTTAAGTTGATCCCAAGTGCGCCCCGTACAAGTCTAAAATCAGTATAAGGCCAGTTACGGGAAAGGCAACTCGCATTTGGCAATCAGGTGCTTTGTGGCACAATTACAAGTCATATGGAAACACCGACAGAGAGTGGGGCGTTTCACGACGGGAGCCCGACGATTGAGGTCGAACAAGCTTTCTGGCAGCAGGGCTTCACCAGAGTTGCGGGGCTTGATGAGGTGGGCCGAGGTCCCTGGGCCGGGCCGGTCTATGCAGCAGCTGTTGTTCTTCCCAACTGTCCCGATGCCCTCAAGATACTCAGCGATGTTCGTGATTCGAAGAGAGTGAGCGCCAGACGCCGCGAGCGGCTTTCGGAAGAGATTGTGGATGTCGCGCTGACAGTGGGCATTGGTGCAGCCGACGTCGATGAGGTGGATGCGTTGGGGATTGTGCCGGCGACCCGGTTGGCGATGCGGCGAGCGTTGGCTCGATTGGATGTGTTGCCTCAAGCGCTAGTCTTGGATGCACTGCGTCTGCCGCAGATCCCACTGCCGCAACGGGCGTTTCCTCGCGCCGATGCTCTGTGTCTGTCCGTGGCGGCGGCGAGTATCGTTGCCAAGGTGGCGCGCGATCACTGGATGATCGAGACGGCCGAGGTTGAGTATCCCGGGTACGGTTTTGCACAGCACAAAGGCTACGCCACCAGGCAGCACCAGGCAGCGCTCGATCGCCTCGGTGTCTGCCCTTTGCACCGGCGCAGTTTCCGTCCGATCGCGATGCGGCTTGCCGGGGACGGAGGTCCTGAATTCCGGCCTCGCCGTGTCAATTTGGGAGCGTGACTATGGTTCTCCCTTCTACCGTGGCGCCCAAGCGTATTGTGATGATCGGTCCTTTTGGACTGCAGCCGCGCATGACGATGCGCGTGCGCGCCCTGCCTTTGGCAAAGGCGTTGGTGCGCCAGGGGAATACAGTCACGGTGCTGCTCCCGCCCTGGCAGAATCCGCAGGATGGTGGACGTGTCTGGACGGAGGATGGTGTCCGCATTGAGAACGTAGACCTACCGCTCGGCATACCAGGATGGTTTCACGGCCAGCTCACGCGCCGCCTTGTCAGACGAACTGTCGCCCTTGATCCTGACATTGTCCACACGTTCAAGCCCAAGGCCTATGCCGGGTTGGCGCATCTGGCGTTAGCACGGCGTTACCCGGTGGTGGTCGACACAGACGACTGGGAGGGGGCTGGCGGCTGGAATGCTATGGGCGACTACTCACCGTTGCTGCAGCGGCTTTTTGCCTGGCAGGAGCGTTGGGGATTGGGCTCTGCCTCCGCTGTGACGGTGGCAAGCCGTGCGTTGCAGACGTTGACCTGGTCCATAGGGGGCGCCCCGGAGCGCGTCTTCTATCTTCCGAATGGTGCCAGTGTCTCGGAGTTTGAGGTTGTGCCATCCATGCCGGGGCGCCCGACGGTGCTGCTCTACACCCGTTTCTTTGAGTTTGATCTCGATCGGCTGTGGCGCGTGATGTGCGTGGTGCGCGATAGCCGACACGATGTGCGGTTCTTGGTCGTCGGCAAGGGTTTCGCGGATGAGGAAGACCGATTGCTTGCGCTGGCCGCCGGCGCTGGATGGCGTGTTGTCCGGTCGGAGACCCCTGTGATTGCGTCAGCAGCCGACGTGCCCGATGGGGATCTTGTCTATGTCGGGTGGGGCACCGAAGCGAACCTGGCGGCGTGCTTTGGCAGCGCGACCCTGGGGATCTATCCCTTCGATGATACGCTGCTCAACCGCACGAAGTGCCCGATGAAGCTGATGGATATGCTGTCCGCGGGGATCCCCGTTGTTGCGGATGCGGTTGGTCAGATCACTGAAGCAGTTGTGCCGGGGAAGACGGGGCAGTTGGTCCGCGCTGGCGATGACCGGGCCTTTGCCGAGGCTGTGGCGGTCCTGCTCGCGGATCCGGAGGCATTGCGTGCCATGGGCCGGGCAGCCAAGGCCGACGTTGCCCGTCGCTTTGGTTGGGACGGGCTTGCCGATATCGCGTCAGCCGCCTACCTCTACGCCGCCAACCGCTAGGGAGCAGTTTTGGCCGATGCTGAAACACGTCTTGGGCAGGGCTATCGCATTTGGAGCGAAGCTGCACATCGCCGTCATCCCGAGCGAGTTGACTCAGGTATCGGCTATACCAGGCACCAAAGCGAGGGATCTTGTGCTCCAAGAGCGTGCGCTATTGAGGCCTAAGATCCCTCACTGTCGCGATATGCTATGCAGTTGCGCACCTGACCCGTTCGGGATGATAGATTGGCTTGAAGCTTCGGATAGATGCGATAGCTCTACGTCTTGGGGGGGGCGGACCTTCGGTCACAAGTCATGGTATAATCCTAACCTGTAGCCCCGCTCTGACCTTGGTCGGGCGGCGGATTTCGAACGGCGAATGACTGGAGATAGCTATGCACTTGGCAGAGATCCTGAATGTGATCAACGAATGGGCCCTCACTATCATCAGCACGGTCGGCTATCCGGGGCTCGGGCTCGTGATGTTTCTCGAGAACGTGTTCCCCCCGATTCCCTCTGAGCTCGTACTGCCGCTGGCCGGTTGGCTGACACTGGATGCTGATGCCGGATTCACCCTGTTGGGTGTCACTATTGTTGGTGCAATTGGCTCTGTGACCGGCGCATTCTTTTTCTACGGGCTCGGCAAGTGGTTTGACGAGAACCGGGTCCGGTTCCTGCTGCGTCGCTTCGGTAAGTGGTTTCTGCTGTCCGAGGACGATTTCGACATGGCCCTGTCCTGGTTCGAAAAGTACGATGAGTATGTCATCTTCTTCGGACGTATGGTGCCGATCGTACGGAGTTTGATCTCCGTGCCTGCAGGCCTTGCTAACATGCACGTGGGCAAGTTCGCGCTCTACACCGCCATCGGCACCGCGCTATGGAGCTTCTTGCTGGCATACGCGGGCCGTATGCTGGGAGCGCAGTGGCCGCTGGTCTCAGAGTTCATCAATCGCTACGAGCACGTGGTCATCATCGTTGTCCTGCTCGCCGGGGCCTACTTTGTCATCGACCGTGTGCGCAGGTTGGCCCGCGATAGGTCGAAGGGCCCTAGCGAACCCACTGCTCCAGCGCAGACGGAATCAAATCTCGACTAGGCCCCGGTGGGGCAGGTCCTAAGGTGCTATGGAGGCCAAGATGCCACCTGTAATCCAGACAAGAGAGATTGCTGACTATGTAGGCCAGGAAGTCATCATTCGGGGGTGGGTGTACAATCGCACCCACAAAGGGAAGCTGGCCTTCCTGCTGGTACGAGACGGCTACGGCTTTGTGCAGTGCGTGGCGTTCAAGGGTGAGATTGATCCGGAGTTGTTTGAGACGATTGCGCACATCCCGCAGGAATCCTCGGTTCTGGTGACGGGGACCGTACGCGCCGACCGGCGGGCGCCGGGGCTTCCCGGTGGCTTTGAGATCGGCATCACGGGATTCGAGGTCGTGCAAGCGGTGGTGGGGGAGTATCCGATCTCGCTGAAAGAGCACGGGGTGGATTTCCTGGCCGATCACCGGCACCTCTGGATCCGCGTTCCCAGCCAATGGGCGATCCTGCGTGTTCGCTCCACGATTATCAGTGCGATCCGCGAGTGGCTGGACAACAACGGATTCACCTTGATGGATACGCCGATTCTCACGCCCGCGGCATGTGAGGGCACGACCACGCTTTTTGGGACGGAGTATTTCGACGAAGGGACAGCCTATCTCGCGCAGAGTGGTCAGCTCTACAACGAGGCCAACATCTTTGCATTCAGCAAGGTCTACTGCTTTGGCCCGACCTTTCGTGCCGAGAAGTCCAAGACCCGGCGCCACTTGATCGAGTTCTGGATGGTAGAGCCGGAGATGGCGTTCTGCGATCTGGACGGACTCATGGAGATTGAGGAGCAGTTTATTTCACACATCGTCCAGCGTGTGCTGCGCGACTGTCGGAATGAGCTGCTGTCTCTGGGGCGCGATCTCTCGGTGCTGGAGCAGATTGTGGCGCCCTTCCCGCGCATTTCCTACGACGATGCTCTGGCGAAGCTGACCGAGATCCGCGCCGAGACCGATGACCCGGAGCTCAAAGAACGGCTCAACATCCAGTGGGGTGATGACTTTGGATCCCCGCATGAGACGGAGCTGACCAAGCTCTTTGACAAGCCGGTCTTCGTCTATGGGTATCCCACCGGCGCCAAGGCCTTCTATATGGAGCCGTGGCCCGGTCGTCCCGATGTGTCCAAGAGCGTTGACCTACTCGCCCCGGAGGGGTACGGCGAGATCACCGGTGGTAGCGAGCGTATCTCAGATCCTGACTTGTTGCTGGAACGTATTCGTGAGCACGAACTACCGGAGGACGCGTTCCGCTGGTACATCGACCTGCGCCATTATGGCAGCGTCCCACACAGCGGATTCGGCCTCGGGGTCGAGCGCACAGTGGCGTGGATCTGTGGGATTGATCATATTCGCGAGACGATCCCCTACCCGCGGCTGATCAACCGCGTTTACCCATAGCACCGACGAGTAAGAGAGAGTGCGAACGGTCGGAGCAGAACTAGCTCCGACCGTTTTGCGTGGCTGAGAAAGAGCAAATCAGTGTATGGTCGCTGGAGAGCAGTCTTGATTCCCAGTCGACCGACACCTATACTTGTCACTGCCAGGACCAAGGTAGGGCTATCACGTTTGGAGTGAGATGACACATCACCCGTCATCCCGGGCGAGCCGACCCGGCTACCAGCTCTACAAGACGCTGAAGCGAGCGCTTTCATGCCCCAAGAACGTACGCATTGAGGTCTCAGATCCCTCACTATCGCGATATGTTAAGCAGTTGCGCACGTGACCCGTTCGGGATGACAGATAAGTTCGAAGTCTCGGGCAAATGCGATAGCCCTGAGGACCAAGACTTCTCCAGCGTAGGGCGTGGCGGTTTGTGCTATAATGAAAGCGTTGTCCACGGAGATGCCCCTGCGGCGGCGTGAGACAGCGCCCAGGGCGATCGTCCAACAGTTGGGCAGTCGCCGATCTTGAAAAAAGGAGGAACGAATGAAGAAGCGCAAGAAGAACGTGACCCGTGTTGTATTTACAGTCTTTACTGTGTTGCTCCTGCTGAGCATGCTCCTCGGTGCCGTCATTATGGCACTTCCGCCTCGCTAATTGATTCCGAAAGGCACCAGGATGCTCAATCCACGCTCCCTGAGCGACAAGTTTCACGGTGTGGTCCGTGAGTTCCACGTTTCCCGTCAGAGCCGCACTCGCTATGAGTTGGATGACACCTTCTTCTCTCTGAGTGGGAATGTGATCTTTGCCAACTTCAGGGCTGCGCGGCTCTTGGCGCAGCGGATCAACGTCAAACGGGATGTGGTGGCTCATCCAGAGCGATCGGTCAGCGCCGGGGAGCTCAACGCGATGGGGTTGGTGGATGAGATCTTCCACTTTATCATCGCGGAGTATCGAAGAACCCGCAATCCCCGTGTGATGGAAGACGCCCTGACGTATGCGGAGGAGCAGTTAGGAAGGTCGGTCGTTGATGAGGCCTTGCTCGCCTTTGTCGGGGACTTTCCTCCCACGTCGGTCTACAAGGGACAGGAAACTCCCGAGCGATACCTCTATGGTCAGACCGGAGGCGAGGGGCACCGGCCCGTGGTTTTGGAGGAATTGCTCCTGCTCTGGCTGACCAATGAGAATCCGGCTGTTATGCCCTTCTTGGAGCTGGTAGACGATGAGACCCTAGCGACGACAACCGCATACGTTGCCCTGATGGGGTATCTCGAGACGTTCTTCGCCGAACAACCCACTTTCGGGCCTCAGAACGAGAGTCTATTCTCTCTGCTGAGCGCTCCCGCCAAGGCGGCTCCCCACTCCTGGAAGGAACAGTTGGCGTATATCCAGGGGCTGTGGGGCGGTTTCCTGGGAACCTATCTGCAGCGCTTGTTGAGCAGCCTGGATCTATTGGAAGAAGAGGGTAAGGCCTTCTTCGGTTTTGGCCCGGGCCCCATCGAGGTTACTGAGTATAGGGGGATGGACGTCGAGCCTGATGCCTTCAGTGCTGACAAGGACTGGATGCCGCGGGTCGTTGTGATGGCCAAGAACGTCTACGTCTGGTTGGATCAGCTTTCTCGGGACCACCAGCGCGAGATACGGCACCTGGATCAGGTCCCCGATGCGGAGTTGGATCGCCTCGCCCGTCAAGGCTTTACCGGATTGTGGTTGATCGGGCTTTGGGAGCGCAGCCAGGCCTCCAAACGCATCAAGCAGATGATGGGGAATCCCGAAGCGACAGCTTCGGCATACTCGCTGAAGGAGTACACGGTTGCAGAGGATTTGGGAGGCGAGGCAGCGTTCGAGAACCTGAAGTCACGGGGTTGGGCGCGGGGAATCCGCATGGCCAGCGACATGGTGCCCAACCATATGGGCATTGACTCGGACTGGGTGGTCAGCCATCCGGACTGGTTTATCAGCCTTGACTACAGTCCCTTTCCCACCTACACATACAATGGACCGGATCTCTGTGGTGATGCGCGCGTCGGCGTGTATTTGGAAGATCATTATTACGAGCGCACCGATGCTGCTGTCGCGTTTCAGCGCCGCGATCATTGGACCGGTGACGTCAAGTACATCTACCACGGCAACGATGGCACCCAGATGCCGTGGAATGACACAGCACAGCTTGATTACTTGAACCCCGAGGTACGGGAAGCCATCATCCAGACCATTCTGGCGGTGGCCCGCCGCTCACCGATTATCCGGTTTGATGCGGCGATGACGCTCACCAAGCGTCACTACCAGCGCCTGTGGTTCCCTGAGCCCGGTACCGGGGGCGACATCCCCTCCCGTGCGGACTTCGGGTTGACCAAGGCCGAGTTTGACGAGCGAATGCCCGAGGAGTTCTGGCGCGAAGTCGTCAACCGCGTGGCGCAGGAAGTCCCGGACACCTTGCTCCTGGCGGAAGCGTTTTGGATGATGGAAGGCTACTTTGTACGCAGCCTGGGTATGCACCGTGTCTACAACAGCGCTTTCATGAACATGCTGCGCGATGAGAAGAATGCAGAGTACCGGCAGGTGATGAAGAACACGCTGGAGTTTGACCCCGAGGTTTTGCGCCGGTACGTGAATTTCGTGAACAACCCGGATGAGCGCACGTCGGTCGATCAATTCGGAAAAGGTGACAAGTACTTCGGTATCTGCACGGCTATGGTGACGATGCCCGGTCTGCCGATGTTCGGCCATGGCCAGATCGAGGGGTACAGTGAGAAGTATGGGATGGAGTACCGCCGGGCCTACTGGGATGAGACCCCAGACAGCCACCTGGTGACGCGCCACGAGCGTGAGGTGTTCGCCTTGCTTCACAAGCGATACCTCTTTGCCGGTGTGGATGACTTCTATCTCTATGATTTCTTCACGCAAGATGGCGGCGTGGATGAGAACGTCTTCGCCTATTCCAACCGGAGCGGCGATGAACGTGCGTTGGTTCTCTACAATAACCGCTATGGCGATACGCGGGGCTGGGTGCGCACCTCGGTGGCCTATGCGGTGAAGGGCGCCGATGGGGAAAAGAGCCTGGCGCAGACAACGTTGTCCGAAGCGCTGGGATTTTCCGGTGATCACGATCGCTTCTTGATCTTCCGGGATGTAGTGGGCGGGCTTGAATATCTCCGCAGTTGCAGTGAGCTTGCCGAAAAGGGTCTCTACGTTGAGCTCTATGCCTACAAAACCCACGTCTTCATCGACATTCGCGAGATCCAGGACAACGTGTGGCGGCACTATGCTCAACTGAACGAGCATTTGCAGGGGCGGGGTGTCCCCAGCGTCGACGAGGCCTTGCGAGAGCTTTACTACCGCGCTGTGCATACGCCTTTCCGTATGCTGGTGAGTGGCCCTGCTTTTGAGTGGCTGATGGCGTATGCTGCTCCGGATCCGGCGTTGGCCGGCGCATCTATGCTGCCGGAAGCGCGTCGCAAGGTTCTGGACGTGCTCGCGGGCGTCCGTGCGGTCCTTCCCGCGGAGCAGATCGCCGTGGACGAGATTGACGATACGCTCGCCGCGGAGGTGATCGCGCGGCTGCAGCGGGCCCTGAGTTTGCCCGGCCGTCTGGAGCAGATCACTGAGGCCCCGGTCGCTGCTGAGGAGGCTCCTGTTGAGGCATATCGTGCAGAGGCTGTGGCTGCTGCCGAGTATCTGTTGGCCCCTTGGGGTGAGGACGACGACGTGCGCTGGGGGACGCTGTTTGGGTGGCTGTTTACCTACAGCCTCGGCGGTATGGTTGATAGCGACCGCAGTGCCGACTTAAGCCTGGACTGGTACGATGAGTGGCTGCTGCGCAGGCCCTTGGCTCAGGCGCTCAAGGAGCTGGGTGTCGAGACCGGATTGCGCCAGCACGCTGTCAACACGGTCCGGGTGCTGCTCACATGCCATCATTGGCTTCCTCAGGCTGCTATCGCCGAGGTGCCCCACAAAGTCGACGCTTACAGTGTGATCTATCGAGCTCTGAGCCGTCGTGATGTGCGGATCTATCTCCGAGTCAATCGTTTCGAGGACGTGGTGTGGTTCAACCAGGAAGCCTTTGACGAGTGTGTGTGGTGGCTGGCCTGGGTGTCCACCATAGAGCTCGGATTCCAGGGTGACGCCGATCTGGTGTCCCATCTTGTGATGATCCACCAGCTGGTCCAGCAACTCAACGGAGCTGAAGCGGCCTCGGGCTATCAGATTGATGGGCTCTTGGCGGCCTTGAAGCCTGAAGACTTAGTCTAGCTCGATCGAGTCCCGGCGCCTTCAGGTTGATCATAGTGTCCAGCGCGCACGTAG
>JAGHDT010000474.1 GCA_021159805.1 Anaerolineae bacterium | reverse complement strand
TCTTTCATCAGGCCCGGCAGGAAAACTATGCGTCCATCGACGAAAAGGCGACCCTCCTGGCTCAAAACATGCACCAGGAGTTGACCGCCCAAGAGCGTCTAGAGATCAAGGACGAATTGGATGGGCTGCTGCAGCAACATGCAGACATCGCACGCATCGATTATTTCGAGTCCCCAGATAAGGTTCAGCTTGCTGCCCGGTTGGAGCGCCTGCGGCAAACACTCCTGACCCAGACAAGACTACCGGTCGAGATACCTCATGCCGGGATCGAAGCCTATCGGGACAAGCGCTGGGTGACGCGCCCGCGTCCATATGTAGACCGTCTGGCATGCGCATGGCTCATCCGCCGCTATGTCAATCCCGAGGCCAACATCCGATACGGAGCAACACCCGCCCCAGACGAGATCGCCTTTGACATGCCGAACACCGAGTTCAGCCACCGAGGCGACTTGTGTACTTTCGAGGTCATGCTTCAAATACTCGATTTGGACGATCCCGTCTTGCAGACCGTGGCCGAGATCATTCACGAGATTGATCTGGGCGATGGGATGTATCCCCGCACCGAAGCGAGTGGCGTCGGCGCGGTACTGCGCGGTTGGCAACTCGATGAGTTGCCGGACAGTGAGATGGAAGCGCGAGGAATAACCCTGTTTGAGGGGCTCTATGTCGCGCTTGCCGGACACGCGCTCTAGTAAGGAGCCATTTTGATATGCTGGGCGCAGGACACGCCCTGCTGCCCTCTGTTGTAGCGGTCACATCGCCAACGGCCAACCTTGTGGGGACTTCTGGCTATGTAATGTTGGGAACGTTGTGTTCTTCCGTGTTTGGCACAGATTCAGTTGCGAGAGGAGAAAAACAATGAAGTGGGTAACTCGTTCACATGTACACGTAGATCGTATCGCTTGTCCGTGGCTTATCAGCCGGTTTGTAGATTCAGATGCCGAGTTTTTGTTTGTACCCGCAGGGCAGATCCAAAAGGTGGTCGAGGAAACAGGGGCCATTCCCTTTGATGCCAAGCAGGCAGAGTTGGGTCATCACGGTAACAAGTGTTCGTTTGAAACCATCGTTGAGCATTTTGGACTGAAAGATAAGGGGTTGTTACGGCTAGCGCAGATTGTTCACAGTGCTGATATCGGAGCTGACCTCAACACAGACCCGGTGGCCATCGGGTTGGAAGCGATTGCCGTAGGCTATAGCCTGCGTTTCCCTGATGATCTGGAGAACCTGGGACGCCAGTTTGATGTGTATGATGCCTTGTACTCCTGGTGTCGTTTGCAGGTGGCTAAGGGGTAATGGTCATGAAGAGCAATCCCAATGATCCCATCATCAGCAGTGATCTAATATTGGAAATCGCGAATAGACACGTGGAGGCAAGTCAAGTAACAGGTATTGAGGAAAGCGGCGGTGAAGCTCGAGCCTACTACATCGACTCGGACAAAGTCCTGAAAGTGCAGCGTCCCCACAGGGTCAGAGAAAGGACCAGTCAAGAAAGAGAAGTAGTGTTTCTGAATGAACTGAGTCTATTCCCTGAAGTGACGACACCTGAGGTTCTTGGCTATGGACGCGAAGGTGACAGGATCGAGTACACCGTGATGTCACGTATGCCTGGTCAGGCGCTGGGTCTGGTGAAGCCAACAGGAGAAAAACGAAAGCAAGCACTCCACGATCTAGGACAAATGCTCTACTACCTTCACAATCTACCAGGTCAGGAAAAACTCGCAGAGAGCAATCTGTTTCCGGTCGACAGTGACAGACAAGAACTTGTCGGCCGACTAATCCAGCCACTGAGCGAACTTGCCGAGAGAATTGATCAGGAGAACAGGGAATGGACCTTGAGCCTATCCCCGCAGGAAACAGTAGAGAGGGCTTCGAAACTCATTCAGTATGATGAAAAACGGGCTCTGCATTCGAATCCCGGTCTGTCGCATACTTTCGTAGATCCGGAGAGTCACACATTGACCGGGCTGATTGATCTGGGCGATGCCTATATCAGCCATCCGTCAAATGACCTGAGAAGATGTCTCAATCCGCTTGACCGACAGGACATCTTCTGCGGATACAATTCGCTTAGACAGGCAGAGGATTCATTCATGAGCGTTTGGATAGTGAACCAACTACTGTCGGACTTCATCTGCATTGCTCATGATAATGAATTCAGAGCCGATGCCACAAGGGAAGTTGATGGGATCGTGAGGGATTACCTTTAGGGGTCTCATCCCAGGAGCAGGTTCACCAGTCCGTCCTTGAACATGAACTGAAATCCATTACTGAAACAAGGAGAAGGATCTTTGATCCGCCGTTTTCTTCAAGCCATCTCACCATATCTCAGACAAGTGTCCGGGTTGCTGATTCTGGGCTCGCTCGGGGGGATCGTCTCCAATACAGCGGTGGTGCTGCCCGCCCTTCTGATGGGCCGCGCGATTGACGCGGCTACAGCCTGGGGCAACGGCAAGGGGTCCAGCGCCGCTGTGTTGGGGGCCGGGTTGGCCTACGCGGGTGGGACAGCGCTCGCCCAGAGCGGGCGGTTGCTCAAGCGCTGGGGCTTCCGCGTGGGTAATCAGCGCATTATAGCCAGCGTCCGCGCCGACGCCTTGCGCGGCGTGCTCACCTGGTCATCTGAGCGGCTCTTTCACACCCCCATCGGCGACCTGATGGCGCGCATCATTGGCGACGTGGAGGTGATGGGGCGCGGCGTCAGGGAACTCACGACGGAAACGTGGGACACGCTGCTCTTTTCCCTCTCGCTGGTTGTTGCTATGCTGGCTCTTGATCCCGGCCTGACGCTGCGCACGCTGTTGCCTGTGCCCCTGGCGATGCTGCTGGCCCAGGCAGTGGGACGCTGGGTCAGTGCCCGCACCACCGCTTCGCGGGAAGCCAGCGCCGCATTGACCGCGTTCTTGCAGGAACGACTGACCGGTCTGCGCGTGGTGCGACTCTTTGGCCGCATTGAGGCCACGGTTGACCGTGTGTCGGCCCTTTCCGACCGGCTGGCCGAGGCCAATCTGGCTATCGTGCGGCTGCGCGGTGGTTTACAGCCGGTCTACCGTTTGTTGATGATCAGCGGTGTAGTCTTCTTGCTCTGGCTGGGCGGCCGGCACGTGGCTGCCGGCGTGATGAGTCTGGGTACATTTATGGCCTACTTCGGGCTCTACACCCGATTCACCGGGCGAGCGCATCGGATACCGCAGATGTTCAACTCGGTACAGAGCGCTGCGGCTGCCTACGTACGACTGCAACCGCTGCTGGCTCCCCCTTTGGAAGGTGCCGCTTCGCACTCCGCGTCACAGCCCGCACCCGGCGCCATTC
>JAGHDT010000366.1 GCA_021159805.1 Anaerolineae bacterium | reverse complement strand
GGGCTAGGTCTCGTCCTGACCTGGCTTGGGGGTAAGCTCTGGAACCGCCAGTTGATGGCCTGATCGCCAAGCTCACGGAGACCCTGCCTCGGGCGCACGGAACCTATGGTCTAGGCCTCTGTCTTGCTGCGCCGGCGACGTGCACCATTGGCGCGCTCGGCGATCATATGCTTCCCAGCGGGGTCTACATCTACGTCGGCAGCGCGTGGGGCCCCGGAGGCATCAGAGCCCGTGTCGGCCGCCATCTCCGTGGCAGCCCCAAACCACGCTGGCATATAGATTACTTACGTCGCATTGCCTCTCCCATTGTGCTCTGGCTCGCGCCCGACACACATCTGGAATGCGCCTGGGCCCAATACCTGCTGGCACAGCCGAATCTGAGCGTGATCGTACCGCGCTTTGGCGCCTCGGACTGCAGGTGCACAACGCACCTGGTCTATGCCGGCGAGATCGACCTAGACTCTCTCAATCTGCCCGGGCATCCTCAGTTCGTATCTTGCTAAGTTGACAACCATCTTGCGCATGCTATACTTTTGACTGCGCGGGTCGTTAGCTCAGTCCGGTAGAGCAGGGGCCTTTTAAGCCCAGGGCCACAGGTTCGAATCCTGTACGACCCACCACGGAAGCCTAGTCCTAGGACTGGGCTTCTTGCTTTCTACGCCACAGTACTCGCTACCGACACCGCACAGTCAGACCCGCTGCTGTCATACTATGCGTCTCAAAAAACATGAACCGCTGTATAATCCCAGCGGCTCCCGGGCCTGGTCCCGACAAGGTGACGAGGTGATCAACTGATGCAGCTCGCTGATGGCAAGCGATTCATACAGACACAAACACGCTGGCTTAGGCCGGCCCAACTCTCCGCCGTCAACCGCAACATCCTCTACCTGACTCTGGACACGGCCGTCCAGGGGCTGATGATGGGCGGCATCTTCAGCTTCCTCGCCGTCTTCCTGGTCCGTCTGGGCGCTACCACACTCCAAACCAGCTTGCTGACATCGCTGCCGGCCATCGTGATGGTGATCTCGTCGCTCCCCTCCGGGGCCTTCATCCAGAAGCAGCGCGACCTCGTCCGGCTGACCAACATCGTCCGTCTCTTTCACCGCGGGTCGATTCTGCTGGTGGCATTGCTGCCCTCTTTCGTGCACGAACATCTTATCGAGGTTATCATCTTTCTCTGGACCGTTAAGGCGATCACCAATGCTATGCTGGAATCCTCGTGGATGGCCGTCGTCGCCGAGGTCATCCCTGCGCGCCGCCGCGCCAGCGTCAACGGCATGCGCTGGACCGTTATGGGCATCACCACCGCCCTCGCCGGCGCGCTCTTCGGCACTATGTTGGACACGATAGCGTTCCCACTCAACTACCAGATCGTCTTCATCATCTCGTTCCTCGGAGGAGCCACCGGCATGGTCTTCTGGGGCAAGATACGTATTCCGGAGAACGTTCAGGTCACCCGACAGAAACGCCGGACGAAATCGATCCAAGCGCAGCTCAGCGCCTATTGGCAAAGCATCAGAGTGCCGGCGTTTCTGCGCTACGAACTGACCATCAGCGTCCTGCGCCTGGCGCTAAACCTGCCGGTCGCGCTCTACAGCATCTACTGGATCCGCGAGCTCAACACCTCGGACCTCTGGATCGGCTGGCGGGCCACCGCCAGCCAACTGGCTATGATTGTCGGCTATTTCCTGTGGGGCAGGGTCGTCCAACGCAGAGGGCACGTCATCCCACTCCTGGTCTGCACTTTGGGGGTAGGGTTCACGCCGGTGCTCACCGCGTTCATCCCGGGCCAAACATGGCTTCCCGCAATCGCCATCATCCAGGGGCTCTTCATCACCGGGATGAACCTATCGACTTTCGACATCCTCTTCGCCGTCTGCCCGGACGATCGCCGTCCCACCTTCTTCGCCGTCAACACAATGCTGGCCAGCCTGATGATCTTCCTAGCCCCGATGCTCGGCAGCGCACTGGCCGACCGGATCGGAATCCGCGGGGTCTTTTTCATCACTGGCGGCATCCACGTCGTGGCAATGGTGCTCTTCTGGCGGTTCAGGGTCGCGGAGGCGGCGGAGGCGGAGGGAAATCTGGAGTCTTGAGTCTTGAGTCAAGAGTCATGGCTGCACTTATCACGATTCACCATTCACGATTCACGATTCAGGTCACCTCCGCAGCGGAGGTCACTCATTGCGTAGTGCTCCCCTCAACGAACCATGACTTTTGACTCAAGACTTTTGACTACCTGTTCGAGATTCGGGTCACCTCGAGAAGGTTCTCTTGATTTCCGCAGCCCCCCACAAGACAACGGATGAATCGTGAATCGTGGCAGCTCCGCAGCGGAGGTCACTCATTGCGTAGTGCTCCCCTCAACGAACCATGACTCTTGACTCAAGACTCTCGACTACCTGCTCGCGATTCACCAGTCGCCATCCACCACCGAATCTCTACCCCATCAAGTACCTCAACGCCGCCTCGGCCTGGTCACGCCTGGCGCGGTCTTCGATCAAAGGCGCGAGGGTGAAGAAACCGTAGAGGGTCTTGACCCGGTGCGTAAGGCGAGCGGACCAGGGGGTAGGCGCGCTACTGTGACGCCAGTAGGCCGGCGTCCGGGGATCGTGGGCAGCCGGGGTGAGCGTGCCCAGCTCATCCTTGAGATCGGGCAGCGACCGCCACAGCAGAACATGCTGGCGGTGGGCCGCGAAACCGCGGCGCGCCAGTTCACCGTACCCGTGACGCGACAGCTCGACAAGGGCCGCGGCGTGGTTGATGATGTGATGCAGCCCGCCGAATCCCCGGCGCCGCACCGTCGCGGAGTTGATCAGCTCGCCCATCACCGCCGTTACCAAGCTTTGCTCCGACGCATACGGCGGCAGATCGTCGCCGGCCGGCAGCGGCACCCGGTCGCCGGTGATCCAGCCGGTCTTGGCGCCGTAGTACCCGCGGCCCGGAATCGCACCGTCGAACTTCGCGATCAGCGCGCGGATGCCCGCCACCATCTCCGGCGTGGCAACCGCCGGCTGTCCCGCCAACGCCTTGATCGCGAGGGCAGCAAAGATCACGTTGTGCCCCGACTGCCGCGTCGCGTCGATGTTGGCAGCCAGCGCCTCCGCGAGCACTGCAGTCCCATCGCTCTGTCGCCGTGCCTTGGGGAACGGGGCGAACAGCTCCGGGATTGTGATCCCCGATTTCTCCGCATCGAACCACAGCGACTCCTCGCCGCCGATGATGCGATCCAGCTCCCCCTCGATCGCGGCGTGAACACTGCCATCGAGCTCCGGATGTTGCTCCAGGAAGAAGCTGCCGGCAATTACGGCGGCACCCAGATGCCCGGCCATGGCATTAGCGATCTCCGCGCGCGCCAACGCACACAGTCCCTTGTACAGATATGTGGTGTCGATCACGCATCGGCCCCTCTTCACAGGAGCGCTACGCCAGACCCAGCTCCCGATGCTTGGCCGCGATCTCCGCCGCCAGCCGGTCCAGCGCCTCGAAATCGGCCGCGCGCGGATACCCCTTGCACATCACCGGATCCAGAATCTCGACCTTCAGGTTGGGGATCTGTCCTGCGATCCGCTCGATTGCCTTGCTGCTCCAACCATACGAGCCGATGATCGAGGCGAACTTCAGCTTGGGGCGCAGCGCGTTGGCCAGGTACGCTGCGTTAGCGACCA
Source organism: Anaerolineae bacterium (assembly GCA_021159805.1). Taxonomy (GTDB): domain Bacteria; phylum Chloroflexota; class Anaerolineae; order B4-G1; family SLSP01; genus PWVB01. The sequence goes on along the minus strand of JAGHDT010000366.1, from coordinate 2,604 downwards.
GCGGGTGCGGGCCGACGTGGACCGTGGGCGTCCCCACCACAAGAGTAGCGGCGTCGACAAGGGCTATCGCCAGCTTCCCGATGTCCGTCACCGCCAGATCGAACTGATGCACCGTCACGCCGTTGGCAGCCAGCGCACTCACCAGGTACGCGACCATAGCCCGGGTGCTGCCATGCATCGAGATGTACGGAACCACCACGCTGTTCTTCGGCTCCGCCGTGACCCAGTCCTCGTAGGCCTCGACGATGAACGCGGGCTTGTCGTAGATGGGGCCGTGGCTGGGCGCGATTATGCCGATCTCGTATGCCTTGATCTTCACCAGGTTCTTCCGGATGATGGCGCGGAAGGGCATCATGATCTCGGCGTAGTAGCGCTTGGCCGCCTCGTAGACAAGGCCCTGGTCCGTCACATATAGATCGGATGTCGCCAGATGCGAGCCGAAAAAATCACAGCTGAACAGAATCCTGTCCTCGCGCAGGTACGTCGACATCGTCTCCGGCCAATGCACCCACGGCGTGTACAGGAACTCCAGCGTCTTGCCCCCCAGCGACAACACCTCACCATCCGCGACGCCGGTCACGCGCTCCTCAGGAATGCGCAGGAGATCCACCAGCATCGCCTTACCCTTGGGTGTTGCCAGAACCTGCGCCTGAGGGTACCGTTCCAGGATCTGCGGGATAGTCCCGGAGTGATCCTGCTCCGCGTGCTGCGCAATCACATAGTCAATCGTCTCCACACTTTCCAGCTGAGACAGCAACATCCCCGCCATCTCAGGATCGACGGTATCTATGAGCGCCGTCTTCTCGCTCCCTTCAACCAGATAAGCATTGTAGCTTGTCCCGTCAGGTAGCGGGATAAGCGAGTCAAACAGGCGTCTATCCCAATCTACAGCCCCCAGCCAGACAACACCATTGGTGATCGTCCGTTTTCGCATTTCGTCTCTCCTTTCGCAACCATTGGGCAGAGTCACTCACCACACGCTCTGCATCGACTATTCCACTATCAGTATAGTCTGTAACCATCAAAACCTCAACGTCAGAACGCTGAAACGTTCCAGCGTTGTCACGTTCTCTCCGCCAGAGAAAAGCAGGGGCTTCACGCTTGCATGAGTAGAACATCTGTTCTATACTTGTAGTATGATCATAACCCAGGATGACTCACAATCACCCACGCCAAAGACGCCATGACACGCCTCGATGCGGCGCCACCCGGAGGCTCTCCGAAACATGCCCCAACCACCGCCCCGCGAAGCGGGACCCACCGCGCCAACATCTGGACCCGGCGAGAAGGCACCGTCGCTACGGTCGCGATCAGCTGTAGTCGCAGCCGGTACGCCCTGGGCGAAGTCGTCGTGCAGACCACCTACCGGTCAGTCGCCGGCACCGGCGGCGCCGATGACGTCGACGACAGCCACCGCGTCTACCTGGGCAACCCCACCGGCCGTGTCATCGAGGAAATCTGGGAACTCCTCTTCGACGAAACCGCACGAGCGCAGCAGTTCCACCCAAGTAGCATCAGCATCCGCCTCACCCCCAAGGAGTTCACCACCTGCTGGGAGATCCGCCTCCGCACCATCGCCCAGATCACAGCCTGGGAACTCAAAGTGGTCGTGAAGGGGACGGCAACTGATAGTATGCGGGGGCGGGACTAGGTGGTGGATGGCGACAAGTGTATTGCGACGGATATCGTCAGAAGTCTTGAGTCAAGAGTCTGGGTTCGTTGAGGGGAGTGATCTGTAATCCGTGGCCTCCGCTTCGGAGATCAAGGGAAGCTTCTTGAGGTGACCTGCATCGTGAATTGTGAATGGTGATCAACGCCCCCATGACTTAAGACTTTTGACTCTTGATCTGATAAGTGATTCAGGTTTCGGGACAGCAGATGAATCGTGGCGGCTTCGCAGCAGATGCCACGGACTACAAGCCCCCCCCTCGTCGCACCCTGGCTTCTGACTCGAGACTTTTGACTTGCTGACTTCGGACTTGCGGCCGTCTCTTCCCATTCGCATCCGTCCTCAATCTGTGCTATAGTGAGATAGAACTGTCCCCTACACGTTAACCCATCCCACCACAACTACCCACAAGTTCAGCTCCGACAGCAGCAGGGGACTCCGGTTTCGTTTGATAGCGCACGGTGGCTAAGGCAAATGGATACAAGGAGGTCGGAGATGGAGATGGGAAAACTCTTCAGAAGAGTGGCAGTCATCCTCGTATTGATCCCAAGCCTGGCGAGTTTCACCCCGGCGAACGCCGGACAGGCTCAGGGACCGGATCAGGTACAGACACAAGCTGAACTAGAACTATCCGAGTGGGTCGATAGCGAACTGGAGATTGGGCCATCGGCTCCCACCACCTCCTGCTCAGATACCGGCGTAACAGGCAACGACAGCAATCCCCTCGACGAATGCCAGGGCACCTCTTTCACACTGGCAAGCAACACCTGGCATCTCAGCGTTTACTACACGCTGGATACAGGCGCGGGCAATGACTGGATCCTCACCCACACCCAGGTTACGCCCATCTTGGGCTGGATGCAGACCGCGTATGAAGCGTACTACGAGCAGACCGGGCTGACCTATGGCTCAAGCATCTGCGGTCACCACATACG
>JAGHDT010000389.1 GCA_021159805.1 Anaerolineae bacterium | reverse complement strand
TCCTCGTAGGTGACCCGCCCACCCTGAGGCTTCACGGAGATCACCGTAAGGCCGCCGGGTTCGACCAGGACGAAGGGAGAGGCCAGCTGATACATCAAGAGCCAATAATCGCGGTTCAGCCCCTTCAGGGCGTCAGGCACGCGCTTCCAGTGCGCGTTGGGACCCACAAATCGTTCGCCAAGATAGCTGCCGGTCAATGAGACAATGAATCCCACCCACACCACGGCCATCGTCACCCACAGCCATTCCGGTTTCACGACGATCAATACAGCCGATGCGCCCAGCAGAACCAGCCCGGCAAAAGGGGCCAGCTCACCGATCTTCTTGCGCCTGTTGATGTAGGACTCGTTGGTAATCACTTGCATGGAGGTCTCCTCATTCTTGCTTCCGTCTGCTCTGATCTGTCTACTTCCCGGCTGCCAGCCCGGCCTTGATCGTGGGAATCACCTGGGCTGCGACAGCTTCTCGCGCGCGCAGCACCGCGTTCTTGACCGCCTTGGCGTTCGAACGACCGTGGCCTACAATTACGACGCCGTTCACCCCCAACAGAAGCCCCCCGCCCACTTCGGCATAGTCCAGCCGTTTGGCCAGCCGCCGCAGACCGGGAGTGAGCAGCAGCAGCCCGGGCAATCCGACAATCAAGCCCGGGACGAGCAGCACCAGCCCGATCTTGGACCAAACCGAGTCCAAGAGATCGTGCTGGACCATCCGCTTCACGAAAGAAGCCATCGCCTCCGCGGTCTTGATGTGGATGTTGCCGGTGAATCCATCCGCAACCACCACGTCCGCTTCCCCCTTGACCGCTTCCTTCGGCTCGACGTTCCCCACGAAGTTGAAGTCAGCGGTCTTGAAGAGCGCGAAAGCCTCACGTAGCACCATCGTGCCCTTCTCCTCCTCCTCGCCATTGGCCAGCAGGCCTACACGCGGGTTCGCAATGCCCATCACCCGTTCCGCGTATACTTTACCCATCATCGCTGACTGCAGCAGGATCTGCGGCGTCGGGTCTGCGGTGGCGCCCATATCAAGGAAAACCGTCGGGTTGAGCGTCAACGGGTAAACGGTGCACAGCGCCGGGCGGCGCACGCCGCGTATCCTGCGCAGATCGAAGATCGCCGAGGCCAGACAGGCAATCGTATTGCCGGCCGAGACAAACGCGTCGGCCTCACCATCCTTGACCAGGCGCATCCCCACCCGGATGGATGAGTTCACCTTGCGCCGCACATCCTCCGAATGATCCGCCATCGTCAGGACCTCGGGTGCATGCACTACGCTGATCTCCAAGCCCTGAGTATCGTGCTTGGCCAACTCCTCCCGTGTCTGCGCCTCGGGTCCCACCAGGATGATCTCGTCACCCCAAGTCCGTGCAGCCATCACGGCGCCCTCGACATCGGGACCAGGGCAGGTGTCAGAACCAAAGGCATCCACTACGATACGCATAGGTACCCCCAGAGAGAAGAATGGAAGAATCCCCGCTGCGCGGGGTCAGAATCAGCGAATGAACGAATCAGCGAGAAAACAAGAAAGCGATAGGGCGAAAAACGGCACCTAGAATGGTGGCAAGCCCCGCCATCTTGAACCGGGCATCTTGCCTGCCTTGGACCGCGGGCATCTTGCCCGCATCTTTGCGCTGGTGGGACCTGCACATGCCAAAACGGCTGCTGCGCACTTCGGGACCAGGTCTTCGTGTCGAACGTCTGCATCGAGTCGTAGACCACCCACACTGTCGCAAAGCACGCAGGACAAGAACACGATAAAGAGAACAGAACGGGCAAGATGCTCAAGGCGCACAGGGCCTAAAGGCTTTCGTGCTGCCGTCGTGTGGCAGCCCAGGCTTTAGGGCCTTCTCGATCTAGTCCAAAACCTACCCCCTACGCCCCCCAGAACCAATCCGGCTCCTTACTTGCCGTGCCTTCACTCGACGATATGAAGATCGCCTCATCCTCGGAGAGACTCGAAAGGTCGGCACCGGGCAGCGACTTGCCGTCCAGCCACCGCGCCGCCGCCAACGGCAAACTCGCCGCCGGCCCCTGGATAACTGTGGGGTCCGGCAGAGAATCCACAAACCGCCGTCCATACTGCTTTGTCAGGATGCGACGGTCCAACACCACAGCAATACCTTGATCTGCCGCCGTCCGAATCAGCCGGCCAAAACCCTGCAGGAAACGAAGCACCGCTTCCGGCACCATAAACTGGCCAAATGGATCCTCGTACGCCTGTGACCTCGCTGAAACAATGGGGTCATCCGGCACGTCAAACGGCAGCTTGGCAATCACCAAACAGGAAAGGGCCTCGCCCGTCACATCCACGCCTTCCCAAAAGGAGCGGGTGCCCATCAACACGACCCTCTCGCCAGTCCGAAAACTCTCCAGCAATTGCGCGCGCGAGGTGCCGGTACCCTGAGATAGCACGGTGATCCCGGCACGTCCCAGCGGCTCTGTGATCCCCGTCGTCGTGGCCTTGAGCTGACTGTACGACGTAAACAAGGCCAGAGCTCGCCCCTCCGTCGCCTTAAACAGCTCGATCAGCGTCTCATTGACCCTCTTCTGATAACCGGTGGTGCGCGGTTCCGGAATATCGGAGACTGCATAGAGCAATGCCACTGATGGATAGTCAAAGGGCGCGCCCACAGCCAACTCAGCTGCCTCGGGCCCTACCCCCAGCCGTTCACGAAAGTAATCAAAGCTCCCCTCAATGCGCAGCGTGGCCGAAGTGAAGATCACCGAACGGTTCTTGGCAAGGAGGTCCTCCTGAATCAGCGGGCTGACGTCCAGCGGGACCACATTGAGCGTAAAGAGTCCCCGCCGGCGGGTCTCCATCCAGTAGACACTGTTCTCGCCCGGTTCCACAATGAACTGCCTGAGCTGGCCGCTTGCGGCGTCCAGCACACGTTGGATACCCAACAGGCGGGACCGTGCGCTGTTGACCGCGGGCAACTCGAAGCCTGCCTCATCAACGCCCTCGGAGTCTCCCAGCCCCGCCACCAGCTGCGTGAGCCCCTGAGTCAACGCCCCGAAGTGCGGTTCCGCCTGGGACCACAGCATAATCAGGCCATCCCAGCCTCCCAATTGCCGCAGATCGTCGGTGACTCGCAGCCGGAGGCCGTAGCCCCCCCTCCTACCGGCTCGATCGCGGAGGATCACCTCCAGATCCGCAAACAGCATCTCCACGTAGCGCCGTGTGCGGTCAGCCGCCTGTTTCAACTGCAGCACCAGCTCCTGTGCCCGCACCGCAGGCTGGGCCGGCAGCCGTTGTGCGATTGCCAGGATCTCGTCAAGCAGCCCCGGAATATCCCTGTTGGGACCCAGCAGATCGTCAAATGCTCGGGATAAGTCCTGCCAACTCACGGTATAGCGCATTGACTCCGTCGTCGCGCGCTCCAGATGGTGCGCCTCGTCGACGATCAACACCTCGTAGTCCGGCAGGACGCGGTTCTTCGCCGCCACATCGGCCAGGAGGAGCGCATGGTTGACGATCACCAGGTGCGCGCTCTCTGCCTTGGCCCGAGCGCCATAGAAGAAACACGCATCGGACTGGAAGAACGGGCAGTGCTCGGGATCACAGGCCTCGTTGCCCGCCGAGAGCGTGTGCCAGACGCGGCGCTCGCCGGGCGTCGGCAGGAACAGATCGTCCCCGTCGCCGTCCAGCGTATTGGGCAGCCACAGCAGCACCTTGGCGAAGACGCGCACCTCATCCGCGCTCGTCGCGCCTCGCCGGCGCATCGTCTCGAATTGGCGCCGGCACAAATAATGCGACCGCCCCTTCAGGATCTGCCATCTGAAGTCGTAGAGCGCCTCGGCCAACTGCGGGATGTCCTTGTTGGCCAACTGCTCCTGCAGGTTGATCGTGTTCGTGGAGATCACCACCCGCTGCCGGTTGAGCACCGACCACTCCACCGCCGGCAGGAGATAGGCCAGCGACTTACCGGTGCCGGTGCCGGCCTCGACGAGCAGATCGCCGCCCAGGTTGAGCGCCGAACCGACCGCCTGCATCATCTCGACCTGCTGATCGCGGTATTCATAGCCGGGATAGCTGTCGGCAATCTCACCGCCGGGCTGCAGCATCGCCGTCAGCGCCTCAAGATCAATGAACCGCGGCTCCTTACGGGGCTCCAGCGGGGGCACATACGACTCCTCCGCAAAGAGTGTCCGGACCGATTCAGCGCCCAGCCGACCGGCTAGCTGCGCACCTATCCCGCCCTGAAAGCCGTGGCGTTGGCGCTGATAGAGGGCTTCCTGGAAGAAATGCGTGCCGCCCCATCTCACCCGGCGGCCCATCCGCACGATCTCCTGCAGATCGTCCTGCGATAGTTGCACAGCGCGCTCCATCAAGACCAGAAAGAGCGCCTGCGTCATCTCGGCATCGTCCAACGCACGGTGCGTCTGGTCCGGGAAGTCGATCCCCAGTTCCTTGACCAGGTTGGCCAGGCTGTAACGGCGCGCGTGTGGGACCAAAATACCGGCCATCTCGAAGGTGTCGATAGCCAAGTTACTCTGAAGGACGTGATGCCGCCGCAGGAACGCCAGGTCGAATTTCACGTTGTGCCCAATCACAGGGTCGTGTCCGGCGAACTCAGCCAGAAGCTGTGCCGCCTCGTGGCCCCCCAGCGCTGTCGCGACATCCTCATCACAGATACCGGTCAGCTCGGTGATGAAGGGACGGATCTTCCGACCGGGGTTAACAAACGTCGAGAAACGCTCGATCGCCCGCTCCTGATTGAACCGCACCGCCCCGATCTCGATGATCGCGTCGCGCGAGGCGTCAAGGCCGGTGGTCTCCAGGTCAACGGACACATACGTCTTGGGCATAGATTTCCTCTCCAAGCCATCACCCCGCCCGGCGCCTGCCAGACGTTCAGAAGCGCGCTGTTTGAACCAGAGCACCGCCTGGTTCAAACAGCGCGCTTCTGAACGTCTGGCAGGCGCCGGGCGGGGTG
>JAGHDT010000305.1 GCA_021159805.1 Anaerolineae bacterium | reverse complement strand
TTGCGTGATCTACGTTAGATTGTAGACGGAAGGCGGGAGCACGCTCACCGGGTAACCTCAGATAGTGTTGACAACGGGGCGGGGGGGGGAGAGAGACCATGATTACTGGAGAGCTTGTGCCGGAAGAGCGGAAGAAGATCAAAGCGGAGGCCACGGAGCGCAGGATCTTGGATCGACGGGCGTTTCTGAAGCTGGCCGTAGCCGCAGCGTTGCCCCTGGTGATGCCTGTAGGGAGTCTGGAACGTGCTGTCAGAGCTGCGGAGCTCTCACAATGCCAAGAAGAAGGAGAAGAAACCCCGCCGCCAGCGCCACTGGGCCGCATTGCCACGTGGTGGCAGCAGGCGGTGCGCGCCACGCCTACCCTCGATGGGGAGTGGATTGCTACGAAGCGGCGAAATGACGTTATCCCGCTGTACGCCGCAGTGGAGGGCGAGGCGCCGTGGCCCACCAACAGCGTTTGGTACCGGACGGATGAGGGCTATATTCACAGCGGGTACGTCCAACCGGTGCGGGATGACCCCCAGGCGGTGGTGCGGACTGTGGCCGAGCCTGGGTTTTGGGCGCAGGTCGCGCAACCGTGGGCCGAGGCGCGCTGGTCGGTCACCAGCCCCTATGTGGCTGCGAATCTTTACTATGGTACCGTCTACCGCGTCGTGGCTATGGTCCTGGATGAGTGCGGCGCGGCCTGGTACCAGTTGAAAGAGGGATACACGCCTTGGCGCCCCAGTGTCTTTGTACCGGCGACCTCGCTGCGCCCGTTGCCTCGGCGGGAATTGGCGCCGCTGGCGCCTGGGGTTCCGGACAAGGTCATCGAGATTGATCGTGGTGCGCAGACGGTGACCTGTGTCGAGGGCAGCCAGGTTGTCTTCAGCACACCAGCTGCAACGGGCCATTGGCAGACGCCGACGCCGCGCGGGGAGTTCTCGGTGCTCTACAAGCGGCACACACGGCGCATGAACGTGCAAGACATCGCTGATCCGTACGATCTCCCGGGCGTTGCCTTCCCGGTCTATTTCACCTGGAGTGGTGTTGCCATCCACGGAACTTATTGGCACAACGACTACGGACGTGTTCACAGCCACGGATGTGTGAATGTATCGGCGGATGCTGCGAAGTGGATCTTCCGGTGGGTTGATCCCGTGATGGCCTACGAAGCCTACACACAGAAGGCAGACCCTGGTGCCGCGGCCACGCGGGTCGTTGTCTTCTGAGGGTCACGGATTCCCTCCGGGGGGGGGCTGTGAACCCGCTCTGTTGGAATGCTAGTAGCTTCGTGGTCAACTCTGAGAACTTGCCATCAATGGCAGGTGGATCGTGACCGTCGTTCCGGTCGGCTCTTGTTGGGAGCTGACCAGGTCGATGTTCCCGCCCATGCAGGTCACCAAGGCCTGAGCAATGACCAAGCCGAGTCCGGTGCCCTGTTGTTCCATCTTGCGCCGGTCTATCTGTCCGAATACCTCGAAGAGCCTATCGACCTGGGCGGCGGGAATACCGACACCCCAATCCTGCACGGAGATAGCGACGCATTGCTCCTGAACCTCGCCGCTGATCCGGATGCGCTTCTCCTCAGTGTGCGTGAACTTGATCGCGTTGTCCACTAATCGCGCGAGTGCGTCGCCGAGGAAGTACTCGTGGACGAGCACCGGGGGGAGCGAATCGGGCACTTCGACCTCCATCTTGACGCCCTGGTCGGCGGCTTTGCTGGCTTCAACAAGCGCGACTCTCCTGACTATGCCAGCCAGATCGTCTTGGACTCTCCCCAGGAGATCGAACTCCCTCTGCAGCTCGCCGGTGTCGAGTTTGACGACCATCAGCAGATCCTCGACGAGCTGAGTGAGTCGGTCGGCCCCCTTCTTGACGCCGGCCAGGAACAGCTGGAAGTCGCCTGGGGGAAGATCGGCGGCCTCCTCCAAGGCGAGTTCTGTGTAGCCGTAGACGCTTGTCAGCGGCGTGCGGAGTTCGTGACTTAGTAGCGTGATGATCTGCTGCTTGAGTTCATCAAACTCGGTTTCGGTCGCCTCGCGGATGGCCCGTGCGCGGCCGATTCTCGAGTTGACCACGACCACAAGTTCCTTAGGGTCGAATGGTTTGACAATGTAGTCCTCGGCTCCCATAGCCTTGCCCTTGAGACGGTCCTCCTGCTCTGCCCGCGCGGTGAGGAAGACAAAAGGGATCGGCACCCAGGTCGGATTGGAGTGGACTTCTTCAAAGAATCTGTAGCCATTCATCCTGGGCATGGATATGTCGGCGATGATCAGGTCCGGCCGGATGGTCTGCATCTTTTCCAGCGCATCAACGCCATCCGTCGCTGTGACCACATCGTAGTTCTCAGCTTGTAGGATATCTCGGATGGCGAAGAGCAGTAGCTCGTGATCTTCGACGGCGAGAATTCTCTTCTTGGTCATAGTTCCCTCTCTGGCTATCTATACCTATGTGACGCTTGCTGATCCGGGACGACACGTCCGAGTATGCCCTACTCTGCAATGGGCGCAAGTGGGAGCTTGATGGTGAATCGAGAGCCCTTACCTTCTTCGCTCTCGACCTCGATGCTGCCGCCGTGCACTGTGACAACCCCCTTCACGATGGCTAATCCCAGTCCACTGCCGGGGATCTGCAACGTGCGCGCTTCCTCGCCGCGGAAGAAGCGCTCGAAGACCCGCTCCCGCTCCCCGTCCCTGAAGCCGATGCCGGTGTCGGTCACCGTCAGCTGAGCGTATGCGGTGCCATCGGAGTCCGGGATGGCCGTCGTCACGTCGATGCTGCCTGTGCGTGTGTAGAGGAGGGCGTTTTCCATCAGGTTGTTGACGGCTCTAATCATCCACGCAGGGTCAGCCTGGACCATAACGGGGTGTCCTGGGCTGTGGTAGTGCATTTCGAGGCCGCGGATCTCTGCTTCTAATGTGTGGCTGTTCACCGCGGTGGAGGCCAGGAGGTCAAGATCCATCGTCTGTAGTTTCAGCTCAAGGTGGCCGGCTTCGATCCGCGCAATGTGCAGAATTCCCTCGACGAGCTGGGTCAGTCGGTGAAGTTCTTCGTCCAGGGAGGCAAAGTAGGATGCTTTGCGCTCTTCAGGGCTCTTCTGGAGGAGCGATGTGTAGAGCAACATCGCAGTGATGGGCGTTCTCAACTCGTGGGAAACATCAGAGATGAATTGCGACTTCATCCGATCAAGTGCCCTGAGATGCGTGACGTCATGCACAGCAACCACTGCACTGCCGGTGGGATTGTCCTCAAAGACCGGCGAAGCCCTGAGCTCCAGCTCAATACCCCCCAGCTCCACAAACTCCTCGGGGTGCTCTACTGCTCGCCGTGCTGTGGATCTGACTGCCTGGCGCAGGAGCGCCGCGTTGGCCGGCTGCAACACTTGCTCAAGCCATCTGGCTGCCACAGGGTTCATCTGGATGATGTTGCCCTCGCTGTCGGTGACGATGATGCCGTCTGAGGTGCTTCGAAGGACGGCTTCAGACCAGGCTGTGCGTGCCTCCAGGGCCTGGGTACGCTCCTCCACGCGGCGCTCCAGCTCCTCAGTGTACCTCTGGGT
>JAGHDT010000278.1 GCA_021159805.1 Anaerolineae bacterium | reverse complement strand
TATAGTATGAACCGCGCAGGCAACAGCCTGCGCGGTTCATATCAACGTACAGAGGCAACCACAGTGAGCCAACGCACCAACACCGTTCAAGATGTTCTCCACCCCGCCTGCACAGCAGAGCCCAGGGGGACCCTCACGTCAAAGCCGAGCCGCCTGGTGAGTCGTTCCCCGATCTATTATGGTTGGATCATCCTGATTGCCGCCGGCATCGGGATGATCATGAGCAGCCCCGGTCAGACCTACTCCGTCTCAATCTTCATCGAGCATTTCATTGACGATCTTGGACTGACCCGCTCGTCGGTCAGCACGCTCTATACCGTGGGCACGCTGATTGCCAGCTTTGCTCTGCCCTTTATCGGGCGCCAGATCGATAGACGGGGTCCACGTGTGATGGTCGGTTTCATCACGGTGGGACTGGCGATGGCCTGTGTCTATATGGGCTTTGTCCAGAACGCGGTGATGCTTGGCGTCGGTTTTGTCTTCATCCGGATGATGGGGCAGGGCGGCATGACCATCATCAGTTCCAACGTGATCAATCACTGGTGGGTCAGGCGACGTGGCGCTGTGCTCAGCCTGGTCGGCGTCGCGATCGGGTTATTGGGCAGCGGGAGTTTTCCGTCACTGATCCAGGCGCTGATCACACGTTTTGGGTGGCGTACCAGCTACATGTTGCTGGGGCTGCTTGTGGCTGCTGTGATGCTGCCGGTCGGCCTCCTCTTCTTCCGGCGAGCTCCTGAGGAGTACGGGCTGCTACCGGACGGCGCCAAGCCGGTCTCCGCTAAGGATACCGGCGCGCCTCTCTTCGTTGAGGAGAACTGGACGCGCTCCCAGGCACTGCACACGTGGGTATTCTGGATCATCGGGTTGGGCGGCGCTTGCGTCTCCATGTTGGGGACGGGGCTGCAGTTCCATATGGTGAGCATCTTTGACGACGCGAACCTCTCGGCGGAAGCAGCTGCTGCGGCCTTTATGACCATCGCTATTGCAGGTGCCGGCGTGCGCCTGATCGCCGGTGTGCTATCAGACCGCGTGCCGATTCGCTTCCTGCTCTCCGTGGGGCTTGTGGGGCAGACCGTAACCTTGCTGATGGCGCCGCGTCTTTCCGGCACCACATCGGCGCTGATCTACGGCATCGCCATGGGGGTCACCAGTGGTCTGGCAATGACCGTGAGTGCGGTGGTGTGGGCCAAGTACTTCGGACGGCGGCATCTGGGGGCAATTACCGGTGTTTCCGCGTTGATCGGTGCTGCCGGGTCGGCGTTGGGGCCGATGCCGATGGGCATTGCGCGCGATCTCTTCGGCAGCTACACGATGGCACTGACCGTCCTTGCTGCGCTGCCGCTGGTGCTTTCGGTTGTGGTCCTCTTTGCCCGGCGGCCGCACAAGGTCCAGGCGGCGTAGCAAGGGCCTGGCGTCGCCGAGCGCGATGTGGTAGCAGCGACCTCTGCTAGGGTCAAGGTTTGATCTTATGGGTGTGGAGTTCCTCTGATCGAGCAGTTTCTTGGGTTGCCACATGATGCGAATCTCCAGAAATCCGGATTCGCTCGTGCGGCGGAACGGTGGTAGACTGTCAACAGACCTGCAATGAAACCCCGCAGGAGTGCAATGCAGGTCTGTTTCGCAATATGCGAGATTTCTGGACTTGTGTAGATCTTTTTCTTCGTAATCTTCCGGGAAAGGAGGCCCCAGAGGCGGCATTTGACATCGAAGGTGATGTGTTTTTCGGCTGAGAGTCTGTTGCAGCATCAACGGTCACTGGACCAAGTAAGGGAGATATGAAGTGAAGAGTGTAAAGGGAACGAAAACTGAGCGGAATCTCTTGACGGCTTTTGCGGGAGAGTCGCAGGCACGAAATCGCTACACTTACTTTGCATCGCAGGCGAAGAAGGATGGCTACGTGCAGATCGGCGCCATGTTTCTGGAGACAGCGGCGAACGAGAAGGAGCATGCCGAGAGGCTCTTCAAGTTCCTCGAGGGTGGTGAGGTCGAGATCAGCGCTGCCTTTCCTGCAGGCGTCATCGGAAAGACGGCGGAAAATCTCGCGGCTTCCGCTGCGGGTGAAAACTACGAACATACGCAGATGTATCCCGAGTTTGCCAAGGTAGCCAAAGAAGAGGGTTTCTCCGATATCGCAGCGGTGTTCAGAGCGATAGCGGTGGCCGAAAAGCAGCACGAGAAGAGGTTCCTGGGGTTCCTTGAGAACGTCGAGAAGGGCAGGGTTTTCAAGCGTGATAGTGTCGTAAAGTGGAAGTGCAGCAACTGCGGCTATGTCCACGAGGGTACCGAACCGCCGACGAAATGTCCGGCTTGCGCGCACGCGCAGGCGTACTTCGAGCTGTTGAGCGAAGGCTGGTAAGCAAGGTCTTTTGGACCAGCCGCCTGGCGGGTCCTTGCGCCCGCCCGTCTGTCGTGCTGCTGCGCTGTGGGGGCGGGTTGGTGCAGAGCGCTTGCAGCTTGCACATGAGAAACCACCAAGGTTGTGCTCGCACGTAGTGACCCCCAACTGCTGGACCACGAAAGGGACAGCAGTTGGGCGCTGCCGGTGCTGATCGTTCGCGAGGTTCGCCGCGCATGTGATCGGCACCTCCAGCTCATGTGATCCCCTCGCGCATGCTTGGCATCCTGTCGTCGCCGGCAAGCATCGCGCTCTCGAGTGAGGCGCCTGGTGTGGCTACGACGTGGCCGTGTGCGTAACAATCCCTTTGATCCTATCAGCGGACTGCCCAAGGCGTACGTAGTCATCCTGAACGGCTCTTGCAGCCACATTACCGGGCAAGACGGTGTAGTGAAGGATCCTGTCACGCTGATGCCGAGGCCTTGGGGTCACAAGATCCCTCGTTTGCGCGGCTCGGGGTCGAGATCGGGTGTCAGAGCCACTCGGGGTGACAATTGCAGCGCTACGCCATATGAGATGCGTACGCCCCGGTGGACTAACTCTACGGCATGGGCATTTCTAGTTGTCATCGATGCGTAATTCTAGTTGTCGCCGAACATCCATACGCTGATCGGGTACCCGGCGTACGACAGCCATCCTCTGGACCCTCCGCCCGATGAGGTCCGCGGCGGCGAGTTCTACACTACACTGATTCCCTGTGCACAGACGCCGCCGATCAGCGCATCTACAGTGAGTTGGTGGCCCGTGGTTCGCAGCGAGAGAGAGTACGTTCCATCTGGTGTTGACTCGCCGCTGGCGGCTATCAGTGAAATCGCCCACCTTGTATAAGCCGCTGCACAGAGTCGCGGACGAGTGGGATTTTGGGCCGCCTGCCCAGCGACGAGCCTGGGCTGATCAGATCGCTGCCGCCGTGATAGCTCAGCGGGCGCAACTCCGCCGTGTCTATTTGCGGTTGGTGATGCGATGATGTAGACTTGTCTGCATCGTGTCGCGCAGGAGTGGTGGGGGTGGAGATTGCGACGGTACAGGGTGGGGTATCTGTAGGAGGCGCTAGTATGTCAAAGATGTTCCTGGATCCGAATGAACCGCTTTATACCTGCACAGCAGAGAACTGTGACGGATGTGGCGTCTCTGAAGACCTGGTCTGCCACTTCAACATCAGGCAGTTGCTGAGATTTCTGTCGATGGCTCTTCCGGTCTTCCTTCTAGCTGGGTTTCTGATCTTTCGGTTCAACCCATATCTGTTGATACCGTGGATCTTGTTCATCCTATCCTATTTTGGCCTCATTGAGATTCGCGTCCTCTGTTCACATTGCCCGCATTACGCCGAACCGACGCTGAAATCCCTGCAGTGTTGGGCGAACTATGGGTCTCCCAAGCTCTGGAAATACAGACCCTATCCAATGTCGTCCTTGGAGAGGGTGGTTTTCTATCTTGGATTCTTCGTCATACTGAGTGGCCCCGTGGTCCCTGCGTTGCTGCAGAAGAGCTATGGGTTGTTGGGGTTATACATCGTATTGATAGTTGTCTGGAAGTGGGCGCTGAAGGTCCTGTACTGCAGTCATTGCATGAATTTCGCCTGTCCATTCAACACTATCGACAGTGAACTTAGAAAGAGGTTTTTCGACAGAAATCCTGCTATTGGAAGGGCATGGGAGAAATACAAACAAGGGCATATGACAGATCGTTCCACCTGAAGTTCTAGCTGTGCGCCAAGATGCATATGAAGCCTTGCCCCAGAGATACAGGGAGGTCTGGGCGACGCTGGCTCTTTCCACCAGGCGAGAGGGGCGAGCCAAATCAGCTTAACAGGAGATCTTATTCTCATGGAACAAACTAAGTTCAAAGTTTATGGGTACCGCTGGGTCGTGCTTCTTGCGTTCATGTTCGCAGTTGCCATCAACCAACTTCTGTGGATAACCTTTGCCTCGATCACAGGCAGCGCCGCCAAGTACTATGCGGTCTCTGACCTCAGCATCGGTCTCTTGTCCATGAGCTTCATGATCGTCTACATCATCGTCTCGATCCCCGCCTCGTGGGTCATAGACACCTACGGAATCCGGGTCGCTGTAGGCATTGGCGCCGTGCTGACGGGGGTCTTCGGCCTGTTGCGAGGCCTGGTGGCGGCAGACTACACCTGGGTGCTCATTGCGCAACTGGGGATTGCTATCGGGCAGCCCTTCATCCTCAATGCCGTGACGACCGTGGCTGTTCGCTGGTTTCCCATTGAGGAGCGCGCCACCGCTGCGGGCCTTGGATCACTGGCTATGTACCTCGGCATCGTCGTGGCATTGGCGCTAACGCCATACCTGACCATCCAATCCGGCGTTGGCGGTATGCTTGTCGTCTACGGGATTGTGTCCGTTATCGCTGCGGTTGTCTTTCTTGGAGTTGCCCGGGAACGTCCGCCAACGCCTCCGTGCCCCCCAGATCAGGAAGCGCGCTCCCTGGTTTTCGATGGCCTCAAGGGAGCTCTGCGCAAGAAGGATTTTGTCTTCTTGATGGTTATCTTCTTCGTGGGGCTGGGCGTGTTCAATGCGGTGACGACGTGGATCGAAGACATCGTGAGGCCAAGAGGGTTCTCGATCACCCAGGCCGGAACCATCGGAGGCCTGATGATCGTGGGCGGCATTGTCGGTGCCCTGGTCATCCCCGCGCTCTCTGATCATTATCGGAAGAGGATTCCTTTCATGATTCTGTCCCTGGCCGGCGCGAGTCTCGGACTTGTCGGCATCACCTATGTGACCAGCTACTGGCTCCTGCTCGCCTCAGCCTTTGTCTTGGGCTTTTCCTTGCTGAGCTCAGGCCCGGTCGGGTTCCAGTATGGGGCTGAGATTGCCTATCCGGCACCGGAGGGCACGTCCAACGGTCTGCTTTTGCTTATGGGGCAGATCTCAGGGGTCGTTTTCATCCTTGGGATGGACAGCTTCAAGTC
>JAGHDT010000297.1 GCA_021159805.1 Anaerolineae bacterium | reverse complement strand
GCGTGAGATCGCACGGTTCGCTCCAGAGCTGCGTGTGCTCGTGCACCACGGAGGGGAACGTGACCGGGGGATGGCCCTAATCGAGGCGGCGGAAGAGCACGATGTCGTGATTACCACCTATGGCCTGGTGCGCCGAGATGTTGAGACCCTGACGGAGATGACGTGGAGCGATGTCATCCTTGACGAGGCGCAGAACATCAAGAATCCTGATGCCAAGCAGACGCGGGCCGTGCGTAGCCTGCACTCGTATAATCGCTGCGCACTAACAGGCACGCCCGTGGAGAACCGTCTTTCAGATCTGTGGTCGATGATGCAGTTCCTCAACCCCGGACTCCTGGGGACCCGACAGAGTTTCCGCAAGCGCTACGCGCTGCCCATCGAACGCTACCAAGATGCCGAAGCGACCGCCAAGCTGCGGAAACTGGTCGAGCCTTTTGTCCTCCGCCGCCTCAAGACAGACCCCGCAGTCATCCAGGACCTCCCCGAGAAATTGGAGATGAAGGTCTACTGTTCTTTGACCCAGGAACAGGTCACCCTCTACCAGGCCGTCGTGGAGGAACAATTGCAGGCTATCGAAATGGCAGCGGCTGAGGGCCAGTCGGCTATCTCACGCCGCGGCGCCATCCTGCGTATGTTGCTGAGGCTCAAGCAAGTGTGCAATCATCCAGCTCAGTACCTCGGGGATGGCTCCGCGTTGCGGGGCCGATCCGGAAAACTGGAGCGTCTGGTTGAGATGCTGGAGGAAGCCCTCGACGTGGGCGATCGGGCTCTCATCTTCACCCAGTTTCGTGAGATGGGACACCCGCTTCAGAGCCATCTACAGGCGCTGTTTGGGGTCGAGGTGCTCTATCTTCACGGCGGCACACCGGCGAAGCGCCGTGATGAGATAGTCGCACGCTTCCAGACACAACAAGGCCCACCGATTTTCATCCTCTCCCTGAAGGCCGGCGGCACCGGGCTGAACCTTACGGCTGCAAACCACGTCTTCCACTTCGATCGCTGGTGGAATCCAGCCGTGGAGGACCAGGCTACGGACCGGGCCTATCGCATCGGCCAGACGCGTGATGTGCAAGTGCACAAGTTCATCTGCGCGGGAACACTGGAGGAGAAGATCGATGCCCTGATCGAAAGCAAGAAGGCACTGGCCCAGAGCGTCGTCGGGGCCGGCGAGGGCTGGCTAACCGAACTCAGCACCGACGATCTGCGTGCGGTGATCACCCTGAGTGAGGAGTGAGGTGTAGATATGGCACGGAAACGATCGAGTTACTACGAAGACTATTGGCCTCGCTACAAGCCCTCGCGGCCAAGAGAGGTTGACGGCATCAAGGCAAAGAGCCAAAGGGGAACCTTTGTCAAGAACTGGTGGGCCAACCGCTGGATCCAGGCGCTGAAATCCCTAATGGACTCAGGCCGCCTGAGCCGAGGACGCAGCTACGCGCGTCGGGGTCAGGTATTGAACATCGACGTGGACCCCGGGCGGGTCGCCGCACGCGTGCAGGGCTCGCGTCGCACACCCTACAAAGTCAAAATCTCGCTAAGACCCCTGGATGACGCTCAGTGGAACGCAGTAATCAACGCATTGGCCGCACAGGCCATCTTCTCCGCGCAGCTCTTGGGTGGAGAGATGCCCACGGAGATCGAGCACGTCTTCGACGCTGTCGGAGTTCCACTTTTCCCCGCCTCGTCCAACGACCTTGTGACGGAGTGTTCCTGCCCTGATTGGGCGAACCCATGCAAGCATATCGCCGCCGTCTATTATCTGCTGGGCGAGCGCTTCGACGCAGACCCCTTCTTGCTCTTCAAACTACGCGGGCGAGACCAAGGTGAGGTGATCGCAGCGCTGCGGGAGCGGAGGGCGGCTGAGCTACCACAGACGGGCACCTCGGTTGAAGAACAGCCCGGCGCGGTTGAGCCCGCGCCGCCTCTTGATGCCTCGCTTGACCACTTCTGGGGTTCGCGCGATGCAGTGGCGGACTACAATGTCCGCATCGCCGAGCCCGAGGTCGAGCTTGCACTGCTGAAGCGGATTGGCCTTCCCGACTTCGTTCCGGCATCGACCTTCCGCGGTCAGATGGAGCGTGTCTACGAAGGCGTGACCGAGTGTGCATTGAAGATAGCGTTTGAGGGTTGACGGCGGGCGGCAAAGAACGCGATCAGTGGGGCGCTTTCATTTGCGGCCTGCAAAGAGATCGGGACATAGGCATGTAGAAGGTCCAGAGGACGCTGATGCCGGAGAATCCAAAGCCGGTCAGCAGTGTGCGCTTATAGTTCAGTTTGAGCTTGGTTTGACTCTCCATTGCGGGTGCCTCGGTTCCTCTCGTGAGAGATGAAGTAGTGGCGCAGCCCTTTTGTTGCAGCAATCGTCGGAGGGTGCAAGCATGTCGCCCGGCGGCGGTGAGCAGCACAACCATCACTGGCTGAGCGAGTGCTCCATAGACCCCCCCTGACAGAGCAGCTAGCTTGCGACTTGCATCGACGCTATGAAAGCGCCGCAACACCACGCCGGTGTGACGCGGGCTTGGCCGACCTAACCTGTGCCGGATTCCCGGCGTAGTCTGCGCTGGCGCCTCCAGAGGCTAGCCTGCGTCCCAAGGGTGGTTCCGGTGCTGAAGAACATCGCTGCCAGGCCGCCCATAACCAAGTTAGCATCACCCAGCATAGAGAGCAGTTGGGTAAGGGCGTAGGAGATCGCCCAAAAGACAAGATGGAGCACGGATCGGCGAGCGACCACACTCTCACCCGCCGCCTCCAGCTTGGTGGTACGTCCCCAAGCGAGGCCGAAGCCTGCGCCCAACACCAGCAGGGCCAGACCGGCGCAGCCAGGCGCAGCCCTGTTCAAGAAGAGCAGGTTGATGAACAGCGTGAGAGGGGCCATTACCGCCGAGATGACGACAGAGGATGCCGTCAGACGCTGAGGTTTGCGCAGTTGGCGCCCAACACCCCAGAAGCCCAACAGTGTGATCGGTATCGTGAGCAGTGAGAAAAGTCTTAGGACCATTGTCTTCCTCCGATGTATCCCGGGCGTAGCCTTTGCTTGATGAGAAAGCCTGGCGAAACCAACGGATTGGCCTACGTCAGCGGCGCACCGCAATGGCGGCAGAACTTGACCCCACGACTCACGGTTCGGCCGCAAGCCGGGCAGGTCACGACCGTCTGGGCTGATCGCGTAACGTCCGGGGGGGCCGGTTCGGGTGGCAAGAGGACGTTGGGATCCTGTGCCATTCGGAATAAGATCTCGGCCAGCTCAACGTCACCTAACGTGTCTACACCGATGGCAGGCTTGCCGTCGTTATTCTCACCGGGTTGTACCATCAGAATGGCAGCGCGTCCTCGGAGCAGTGTGAGCACATGTTCGCTCACGCCTCCTGATCTACCCCAGCGAGTGACGTAGACGCACCCAAATGAGAGGATCGGGTATAGCGCATCCGCCAGGGCCTGCACGTCACGTGAGAAGGCATACCGACCGTCTGGCTGGGCCACAGCGAGGCGCGCTGCGACCAGCTCCGCCAACCCCGCCGTGATCCCGGCCCGGTCCGGCGTCAACGGCAGGAAGGGCATCAGCATGGAAAAGAGCGTCACCGCCCAGGTAAGGTCGCGTGCGGCGCGGCCCTCGACGATCATCTCCCAGATAGAGGCTGGTGTGACAATGGCCGCCGGATCGGCCTCGCGGTCGAGCCGTGCGGATAGCAAGGCATGGAGCCGCCAGTCAAGCGTCCCCAAGAGCGCGACGAAGGCTCCCGGCGACAGATCGGCACGCATGGATGCGGGGGATTCGAGCCGACCGAGCATCAACTGCTCGCGCAGGCTGTCGGCGATGCTGACCGGGCTGTGGCCAGGCTGGAACCGGTAACGCGCCTCGCCGGTGCTGTCATCCACGTTGAGAAAGACCAGGCTCTCCGGTCCGAGGATTGGGTCCGGCTGAGTCGGATGCCCCACGTAGGCGGCAGTGGACAACAGCGTATCCGGTGTTCCGAGAACCATCTCGATACGGACGATCGGTTGGCTCACCGCCTGGAGCGCCGCGGTCGCAGTCGTTGTCATCTGTCCCCTGGCATCCATCCAACCCATGCCAACCAGAGCGTCGCGGTCGCTGGGCGTGATACGGGGCTCGCCTGACTGCACAATCGCAAGTGGCGAATGGTCTGCCGGTGCGAGCCCAAGCGCACCCAGAAGCGCGCTGAGCTGACGCGCGCTCACACCGGCAGTGAGCGGGGAATGGGTGGCGGTCGTCGCGACAGTCGCCTGGGTCTTGAGGCTCGGGTCCATGGGTGAAGGAGTCATCGGATCTCTCCCAGATTCTCGTTAGTGCTGAGGGTATCGGTGAAGGCCCGCCACGCTGCATCCAGATCCTCGTGGCCGGGAACGTAAGTGCGGTCGGTCTTCATACGATCTAGAACACGCAGGCCGGGGGGTGCCTCTGTGCCACTGCCGGCGTGCCGCACCCACCAGGCACGGCGTGCGTGTTTGCCCTCGCTGCGCAGGATATCGAGACGGGTGGGCGGGCGCCCGAGGTGATCAGGCATCTGTGCAACGTGTTCCTCTACCAGGCGACGTGCGTCAGCAGCAGCGGCGGCGGGATCGATGCTGACCAGGCGACGCATCCGCCCGGTGGGGTTCACCAATGGCTCTTGCCCACCCAGCGGTCGGACATCAGGGTGCGCATCGAAGTACGTCGTGCCGTGTTCTCCCTGGATCGCGACACGCCCGCGGTAGGTCACGTCGGTCGCCTGCCACTCGACCATGCCGGAGGACTGATAAGCCCCTTCGGCGGCGGCGGATGTCCGAGGCCGCAGTCCGGGGAAAGCGTGTGCATCGGCGCGGCCAGGATCGACGCCTGCCTCGCGCAAACGCGTGCTGAAAGCCTCGGCGACCTCCCCCTCCGCCAGACGGCTGGCGACGCTGTCATCCACGCCGCGGATGGTAATATCAAGATCGGTCCAACCACTGGTGGCCGGTGCGCTTCGTGGACGCGCGCCGGTACCCGTGATCTCCACCCGGGCGATCTTCTCCGCCAGGTCGGGGCGCCTCAACCGTACATCCTCAAGGGCACGGTGGATGGCCTGCCTTCCCAGCTTGTCCCGCGTGGCGTTGACAAGCTCGTGAACCGGTCTGGGCACGGCGCCGTCAGCTACGGCCTGGCGGTAGTTGGGATGATTCAACAGCCGCCGGCCGACCTCTTCATCAGGCGTGAGCGTCACCCCCTGCCCAGGCTGCAACGACGAGACGGGCTGGATATCCGGCCTGCCGCCGCTGCGACGGAGCACTCCCTCTACATCGTCGGCAAGTCCGAGTTCGCGCAGACGCTGCCAGCGCCGGACGTAGGGCGTTGACGCATCCAGATAGGTGTCAGGCCCGCCCGGCACGTGACCGATCGAGGGGAGATCGGCCGGCGCACGCCGGCGCCACCCGTCCACCGCCCTGCGCAGGGAGCTGTCGATAGGCGTGGTGAGCACCCTGGTGAGCACCCTGACCACGCGCTGCGTCCCAGCGGAGCTGGCAGCAAGCCGGCGGCGTGCAGAGTCAACCACAGCGCGCTTCGCCGCCGTCAACTCCGGGCTGAACGCCTGCCCGGCACCGACAGCCACGCGGTTCCAAAGGACTTGTGCCACCAGGCTCTTGGCGGTCTCCCGGTAGGCAACCGAAGCCGCCTTTTCGGCACTGGTATGGTGGACGCTGACCTGTGTCCACATCGTGTCCAGTGCGCTCATCGGCGTCCACAATATCTCTGCCGTGCCCGCGCTAAGAATGTCCGTACCTACCCGCACCACCATGCTCCGCGACATCGTGAAGACCGTCTCCATTGCCGGCGTTACCGTGTCGGCAAAGGCCTTCTTGGCATTGTAAAACGCGCGATCGGTCTGTCTTGCGCCCAGACGCCGGGCGCCTTCCTGCAGCCACGCCATTGCCGCCGGGTCCCATTGGCCATCATGATAGACGTCATCGCGATGTCGCTCGACCCATTCGAGGACGTGATCCATGCCCTCGCTCTGCCGGCTGATATCCAGGAGGCCGTTCCAGAGCTGGTTCCACTGGGAGTGCAGGGCCTGCTGCTCCGCATCGACCTGCGCTTCCCGCACCTGCCGCACCGCCCGCTCGGCATCATTGCGCGCCATCTGCTGCTCAAACCAGCGCCGCCGGTCTGCTTCCAGCTCTGCGTCACTCACAGCGTTCCGCCGCGCGCGTAGCCACTCCAGCCAGAGCCACGCGCCGACGACCGTTGTGGTGCCGATCGCTGCACCGGCCTGAGCACCGCCGCTGATCTCATTGGTCGTGCTGTATGGCGCCGGAGCCGGCGCGGGCAATGCACCCTCTGAGATCACGACAGAAGTAATCTCCGTGCGGGTCTGGGAGGAGGCGACATCCTGAACCTCCAGTCGAACGGTATGGGTCCCCGGCGCCGGACGCGCCAGCTCAAACGAACATGTGTTCGCCGTCGTTTCATCGCCTGCCGCCGCAGTGCCGTCGACATGCCAGGCACACCTCAGCGAGCCGTCAAAGCCTGAGTCACGCTGCAGCACTGCAACGCAAGATAGGGGTTCGTCGCTGTTCTCACCCTCGCAGCTCAGACTGGCGATGGCAAACCGGCTGATCTCGGTTTCCGCCACCTCGACGACCAGGCCCGCCTCCCCGGTGCGCATCTCGCCTGCTACCAAGACCGCAACGTCGTGCGGGCCAGGCCCATCCGGGATCCAGGACCAGACCTGTTGCGCTCCCGTCACCTCGTGGGCGTAGTCAAGATACCAACTGATCTCGATTTCCTCATCGGGTTCAGGGTTCAGTACATTCACGGTGCACACGATCTCATCGCCGACAGCGGGCGCCGGCGGACCGCAGGAGAGGTTCAGCTGGAGTTCTTCACTGTTCACATCACCGCGCTTCTGCGCGAGGATCTCGCGCACGCGGGCGGCGACTGCCCGCACTTCGGCCTCTCGGTATGCTTCGGACGATTGATCGAGCGGCGTCGTCAGCATCACCTTGATCCACGCATTGACATCCTGAGTGTGAAGAAAGGTATCACAGCTCCCTGGTGGACACCCTTCGCACTCGCCAGTGACGCAGTGTCGCAATTCGATGACCGTGGTGGGCTCGGGACCACAGAGGACCTTGCCGGTATACGCGAGCCCTGAATCGACACCGCAAAAACCGAGATCGTGGTCTACCACCGGTGGACGCTCAGCGTCAGCAGTTTTCACGGTATCGTAGGCCAAGACCTCGAT
>JAGHDT010000308.1 GCA_021159805.1 Anaerolineae bacterium | reverse complement strand
GGCCGGCAAACCGATGGTTCTCGATGCAATCTTCCGCATTGCGTCGATGACCAAGCCGGTGACCAGCGTCGCGGCCATGATGCTGTATGAAGAGGGTTACTTCCATCTCAATACCCCTATTTATGAATTCATCCCTGAATTCAAGGACGTCAAGGTTCTGGCAGGCATGGCACCCGATGGGCCGCAGTTGGAGGACTTGGAGACGCCGATCACCTTCCGGCATCTCTTCACTCATACCTCAGGTCTGAGTTACGGCTGGGATGAAGATGATCCTGTGGACCAGATCTATCAGCAGGCGCGGGAGGAGTTCCGGGAGCAGGAGATTGACCCTACACTGAAGGATATCGTTCAGAGTCTGACCCGTGCGCCGTTGGCTTTCCAGCCCGGCACGGAGTGGCGCTATAGCCTGTCGATCGACGTTCTCGGCTATATTGTCGAGATCATTTCGGGGATGTCGCTGGATGACTACTTTCAGAGCCGGATCTTCGATCCGCTGGGCATGGTGGATACGGGGTTCTGGGTTCCCAAGGCCAAGGCTGACCGGATGACCGTGCTGTACAGCCATCTTGACGGCGCGGAGGAGCTCTCCCGGCCGGAGTCCACGAAGCAGTTTGAGCGGTTCGAGAAGCCGGCGTTCCTCTCGGGGGGCGGTGGGTTGATGTCGACGGTTCCGGACTACGCACGTTTCTCTCAGATGTTGGTTAACGGCGGAGAACTGGATGGCGCGCGGTTGCTCAGCCCGACGACGGTAGCACTGTACAGTATGAATCACGCGCCATCACAGGCGCTGCCCTACGGATCCCCTGAGCACGATAATGGCTACGGGTACAGCCTGGGCACGCGTGTGCTCATGGATGTGGCGAAGACCGGGATGGCCGGATCGGTCGGTGAGTTTGGCTGGGGCGGGGCGTTCAGTACCTACTTCTGGATTGATCCCGTTGAGGAGCTCTATGGTCTGCTCATGACGCAGCTTTCTCCGAACAACACCTATCCCATCGCCACGCAGTTCAAGCAGCTGACGTACCAAGCGATGATTGGGTAGACACCGTGGCAACACACATTCTCGCACACGACCTCGGTACCACAGGCAACAAGGCGACGCTGTATGACGCAGCCGGCCGGTTGGTGGGCAGCGCCTTCTATCCCTATGCGACCGAGTACGCACATACTAACTGGGCGGAGCAGGACCCTGAGGATTGGTGGGAGGCGGTGTGCGTCTCGACGAAGCAGCTGCTGGCGAAGAGCGGCGTTGGCGGCCAAGATGTCGCGGCGATCACTTTCAGTGGCCAGATGATGGGGTGCGTTCCCCTGGACCGTGAGGCACGGCCTCTGCGCAAGGCCATTATCTGGGCCGATCAGCGCGCGGTGGCTCAGGCTGCCTGGGTGGGTGAACGCGTCCCCTTTGACGAGGTCTACCGGATTACAGGGCATCGGTTGAGCTCGTCGTATTCGCTGGCCAAGATTCTCTGGCTGCGCGACCATCAGCCTGAGATCGCGCGCCGGGCCTACAAGTTCACGCATGCCAAGGATGCGATTGTGGCGCGGTTGACGGGAGCTTTTGTCACCGACCCCTCCGATGCTTCTGGGATGAATCTCTATGATCTTGCCACCGGTGCGTGGTCGCCGCGCATCCTGGGGGCTGCCGAGATCGACCCGGCACAGCTGCCGGAGGTGGTCCCCTCAAGTGCGGTAGTTGGCAAGGTCCGTGGCTCTGTCGCCGACGAGGTGGGCGTGCCCGCCGGTACGCCAGTTGTGATCGGCGGGGGCGACGGTGCGTGCGCGGCGGTCGGTGCCGGTGTGGTGGCTGAGGGATCGGCCTACAATTACGTTGGCTCGTCGTCCTGGATCGCACTGGCCACAAAGGCGCCCATCTACGACCCGGACTACAAGACTTTCACATTTGCGCATCTCGTTCCGGGGATGTTTATGCCCGTCGGGACGATGCAGGCCGCGGGTGCATCCTACCAGTGGACGCGCGACCAGCTTTGCCCGTTTGAGGTCCAGGCGGCCGAGACGCTGCGAATCAGTCCCTACGAGATGATGAACATACAGGCCTCGGGATCGCCGCCCGGTGCTAATGGGCTGCTCTTTCTGCCCTATCTGATGGGCGAACGGAGCCCGCACTGGAATCCCAAGGCGCGAGGTGGCTTTGTGGGGCTGACGATCCGTCACACGCGTGCCGATGTTATCCGCGCTGTGATGGAGGGCGTGGCGATGAACCTGCGCGTGATCCTTGATGCCTTTCGGGCGCAGGGGGCCGATGTGGCGGCCATTCGACTGATCGGCGGCGGTGCCCGGGGCAGGCTCTGGAATCAGATCATGGCGGATGTCTACGGGGTGCCCGTGCAGCGGTTGGCGATCCTGCAGGAAGCGACGTCGATGGGCGCGGCGCTGGCCGGGGGGATCGGGGTGGGGCTCTATCCCGGTTTCTCGATGGCCGAGGCGATGAACCCGGTCGCTGCGACGATTGACCCGGATCCCAAGGCTCAGCGTGTCTACGAAGCTATGCTCCCGATCTTCCGGCAGACGTACGAAGCGCTTATTCCGGTCTATGACCGATTGGCGGAGTTGGAGGGAAGCGAATAGCAGTCAGCGATCAGCTGTCAGCTGTCAGCTCAGAGACCGAAGTAAGGAGTAGAGAAGTAAGCAGTAAGGCTTCGCCACACGGCTTACTCCTTTACTTCACGCTCCTTGCTCCTGCAGTTCAGCTGAGCGCTGAAAGCTGATCGCTGACGTCTTAATCATCGGAGGCAGTAACCATGAAAGTCCTGTTCATCGGTGGCACCGGCATTATCAGCTCTGCTTGTTCACAGTTGGCAGTGGATCGTGGCATCGATCTGTACATCCTGAATCGAGGGCAGACGTCAAAACGCCCTGTGCCTGATGGGGCGAAGGTGCTAGTTGGCGATATCCGCCAGCCTCAGACGGTTCTGGACGCGATCGGTGATGCGATGTTTGATGCCATCGTGGATTGGGTCGCTTATACACCGGATCAGGTAGAGACCGATCTAGCGCTGTTCCAGGGGCGGACAGGGCAGTACGTGTATATCAGCTCGGCCTCAGTCTACCACAAGCCGGTGCCGTCGCTGCCGATCACCGAGTCTACGCCACTGTACAATCCCTACTGGGCGTATTCGCGCAACAAGATCGCGTGTGAGGAGCGGCTGATGCGCGCCTATCGCGAGGAGGGTTTCCCAATCACCATCGTGCGGCCATCGCATACGTATGATCAGACAACGTGGCCGTTCCAGGGCCGCTATACGGTCGTCGACCGGATGCGGCAGGGTCTGCCGGTAGTTGTCCACGGCGATGGCACCACGCGATGGGTGATGACGCACCACCGGGACTTCGCCAAGGGGTTTGTGGGTCTGTTGGGGCGTCCGGAGGCTCTGGGTGAAGCCTACCACATCACATCGGACGAGGCCCTTACCTGGAACCAGATCTTTCGCATTGTGGGACGTGCAGCCGGTGTAAGCGACATCGACATCGTGCACGTGCCCTCGGAGATGATTCACGCATATGATGCGAACTGGGGGGACGGCTTGCTGGGAGACAAGGCCTATAGCGTAGCCTTCGACAACAGCAAGATCAAGCGGTTGGTGCCCGACTACGTGGCGACGATCCCTTTCGTCTGGGGCGCGGCAGAGACTATGGCATGGTTTGATGCCGATCCAGCTCGCCGGGCGGTGGATGAGGAGTGGAACCAATTGCTGGATACGATTATCGGGCGTGTGCGGGACGCTTATCCGAGGTAGATGTTGCCCTAACTGGGTCACCACTCTGCGTTTGGCTGCCAGGTAGTTTCAGGCCCGTTCATACAGCCAGGTCACGGGCAAGCGTGTGATCTGGAGCTTTGCCAACCCGTTATTCCGTCGGGTGTCGCCGGCGGTGTGCGCGAGCAGGACGTGTTCCCCTGCGAAGGCGATGGCTGTGTAGCAGTACCAGCCGAAGGGATGTGTCTCGATGTCCCTGACGCCGATCCAGGTGTCGCCCTCATCTCGCGAGATTGCGCTGGTCAGCGGTGTGCGTCTGCCCACCAGCTCATCCGGGATGTCCGCATGGTTGTTCCACACCATCAGCAGATCACCCGTGCTGGGGATCCTGGCTATGGAGGCCGGTGAGCAGGGCGAGATGATGTCCGAGGCGTGCAGGGGCGACCAGGATTGTCCCTGGTCGCGGGAATAGGCGATATACTGGCTGCCGGCGTCGGTACGGGAGAAGATCATTATCCGTCCATCCTGCAGTTCGATCAGTCCGGGTTCCTGGACCATCGCCCGCTCTCCCCCCGGGAGGGCTTTGGCCAACACCTGTTGGCCTCTGTGCCACGTTGCCCCGGCGTCGTCTGATAGATAGCAGAAGATCTGTCCATAGGGCGAGAAGACGCTGTCCGCCTGCGAGGTCAGCGTCGCTCCGGCAGATGCCGTGTGCAGTGCCGCCGGCACGATCAGACGTCCGCTGCTGAGCTGGATCACGCGGTCGTTGTTGACGACATAGTAGCCCGGTTCGCTTGCCGGAATCACGTCGATGGGTGCGCTCCAGGTTGTTGCTTCATCTGAGGAGAGGCGCATGCGTGGACGGCAGTCGGCCAGCGAGTCCTTGCGAAGGTAGAAGAGAGCGATGCGCCGGTCCTGCAGCCGGAGCAGGCTGACCGACATGATGTTCATATGCCCCTCGTTGGGCAGGACCAGGCGGTCCTCGTGGGTCCACGTGGCTCCGTTGTCGGATGAGGTGCGGCCGGCCAGGTAAGCTGAGGCGTGATCCCCTGCACCCCCTTCGAAATGTGTGTAGATCAGAAGCCATCTCCCGTCGGCCAGCAGTATGAAGTCCCCCTCACTGTTCCGCGGGTTGCCGGCCATCGGTGGCAGTTCCAGTACGCGCGTTGTGGGTAGCTCGTGCATCGATCATCCTCCGCCTTTCTGTGTTCGCGCCGTGGTGCAGAATCCTTGGTTGGTTGTTCCGAGTGTAACTTGCGACATCGTTTAGGCAAACGGCAACACGAGTCTGTGTTTGAGGAGTTGATCAGGCTGGTCCAAACCCTCGACTGGATGACTGGGAGAGGTAGCTGCGGAGCTTGTGCAGTGTACCAAAACCTTCTTGACCGAACTCCCAGGTGTGGAATGATCTCCGTCCGTTCTGGTAGCTGACGATCACGCTTGTGAGGGCGATCGAGGCGGCCTGATCTGCAGGTCGGTATCTGACGTGATCCGGTAGGTAGTTTGGGTAAGGG
>JAGHDT010000043.1 GCA_021159805.1 Anaerolineae bacterium | reverse complement strand
GGACTATGCCGAGATGCGCGATCATATGGCGATGGAGATGCTGGACTGGCATATCCACACAGCAGACACCGTGCCGGTCGGTGAGGATCAGCGAGGGTTGCCACACCGCTGATGAGCTGGCGTCGGGTTATGACGAATTCGTATGAGATATTCGAAACTTGCGCAGATGACTGTTTTTGTCGTTGACAAGAAAGGTGTTTGATGCTATAGTATTGGTAGCTTTTGGATGATTTACTTGTAGTTACTGAATCAAGTACCCTATATACTGTGGTTACGGAGAGAGTGGTCACAATATGGGGATGTGTCATATAAGCAAGCAATGTGTGTTCAATATGCATTGCTTGTTGTTTTCAACCGCGCTTCATCGGCATACCTGACCATCGGTTGACTTCGGGCCATCTCTTCGCGTGTTTGGCTACGTGGTTGTGGTCGTTCAGTCTGACTATAAGTGGCTTGTTCTCCGGAGGTTGTGCTCAGTCGATACAACTGCCAAGGACATTCTGATTCTCTTGTGGAAACGGATGTTCTCTGACGTGTATCGACGACTGCGCACGGCCTCCGGAGGTTTTTTCGGGGTGGGGAGTCTGTGACTGTACGCGTGCGAGTCGCGCAGGATCTGCAGACCTGGTGGGAAGGGAGTGCCTCACGCATGGCGGTCGACAGTGTTACCAAACGGGATGGGACAGTTGTGCCCTTCGATCGGGCGCGGATAGAGAATGCGATCTATGCTGCAGCGCGGGCGGCCGGCAATGGCGAGGGACGCCCTTGGGCGGAGACGCTCTCTTGGGCGGTGACGGCATTGCTCTGGGAACGAGCCAGCGGCAGCGGCGAGGCACCACACGTTGAGGAGATCCAGGATGTAGTAGAGGAAGTCCTGGTGAAGTCAGGTAGTCCGCGGATCGCCAAGGCCTACATTCTGTACCGGCAGCAGCGCGCGTCTGCGCGCGAGACCACCCGTATGATGTTGGATACCGAGAAGCTCGTGGACGACTATCTGCAGCGCGCAGACTGGCGGGTCAACGAGAATAGCAACATGAATTATTCCCTTCAAGGGCTGAACTTCTATCTGGCATCATCCATCGCGGCCCGCTATTGGCTTCACACTATCTATCCGCCTGAGGTGCAGGAAGCTCATATCAACGCGGATGTGCACATCCACGATCTGGGCATGCTCTCGGTCTATTGCTGTGGGTGGGATCTGCAGGATCTCCTGGAGCAGGGGTTCGGTGGTGTTTCGGCGAAGGTTGAGAGCAAGCCGCCACGGCATCTGCGCACCGCGCTGGGTCAGTTGGTCAACTTCTTCTACACTCTGCAGGGTGAATCTGCCGGTGCAGTGGCCGTCTCCAACTTCGATACGCTGATGGCGCCCTTCATCCGCTACGATAACCTGAGCTATAAGCAAATCAAGCAAGCCGTTCAGGAGTTTGTCTTTAACATCAACGTCCCAACCCGGGTGGGGTTCCAGACGCCGTTCACCAATCTGACGATGGATCTGACGCCGCCGTCGACGCTGGCTGACGAGCCGGTCATGATCGGCGGCGAGACACAGGATGCCACATATGGTGAGTTCCAGGCGGAGATGAATCTTATCAACCGGGCCTTTGCCGAGATCATGCTGGAGGGTGACGCTCGTGGTCGGGTCTTCACGTTCCCCATCCCTACATACAACATCGGGAAGGACTTTGATTGGGACGACCCGGAGTTGGCCCCGATCTGGCAGATGACGGCACGTTACGGTATTCCCTACTTCGCGAACTTCGTCAACAGTGATATGAGCCCGGAAGACGCCCGGAGCATGTGTTGCCGTTTGCGGCTGGACAACCGCGAACTGCGCAAGCGGATGGGCGGGCTATTTGCTGCTGCGCCGTTGACCGGTTCTGTCGGTGTGGTGACGATGAATATGCCGCGGCTGGGTCACACGGCTCGGAACGAGCGGGATTTCCGCGAGCGTTTGGAGCGGCTGATGGAGACGGCCAAGACCAGTTTGGAGATCAAGCGCAAGATGCTGGAGTCGCTGACGGAACGTGGGCTCTATCCCTATAGCCAGCACTTTCTGCGCAACATCAAAGCGCGGTTCGGACACTATTGGTCCAATCACTTCTCGACGATCGGCCTCAACGGTATGAATGAGGCCTGTCTCAACTTCCTGGGTGTCGGCATCGATCATCCGGATGGTAAAGCTTTTGCCGTGCGCACGCTGGGGTTCATGCGCGAGGTGCTGGGGCGGTTCCAGGAGGAGACCGGGCATCTGTATAATCTGGAGGCTACGCCGGCTGAGGGTGCGACCTTCCGTCTGGCCCGGGCGGATAGGCAGCGTTTCCCCGAGCTGCTCACCGCAGGTACAAAGGAGCGGCCCTACTACACCAACTCCACGCATCTGCCCGTCAACCACAGCGATGATGTCTTTGAGGTTCTGGATCATCAGGATGACCTGCAGACTCTATATACCGGCGGCACGGTGCTGCACATCTTCCTCGGTGAGCAGATCGATGACTGGCGGCAAGCGGCGCGCTTGGTCCGAACCGTGACGGAAAACTATCGGCTGCCCTATTTCACACTGACCCCGACGTTCAGTGTCTGTCCGGTCCACGGTTACATCTCCGGAGAGCACGTCTATTGTCCCTACGATCACACGCCGGAAGAGTTGGCGCGCTTCGGCCGACGGGTGCCGACGGAGAGCGTGGCCGAGGTCTCTGCTGCGACAGAGGCTGAAGGTGAGGTTGTGGCTGTGCCTGCCTAAGGCGGGGAAGAGTGTAAGAATGGAGAATGAGAGAATCAGCGAATGAGCGATAAGGCGAGAAAGCGATCAAGCGAAGAGACGAGGGGCTGGGGGCAGCACTAGATCGCGCCTGGATAGCACCAGAGACCCTCTCTTTCTCCCATTCGTTGATTCGCTGATTCTCTCATTCTGTGTTTTTCAGACCCTGGAGGATACGATGGAAACTAACAAACGAACGCCCGATACTGTTGATGCCGAGGTGAAGGTGCCGTGTGAGGTCTACTCACGCGTAGTCGGATACCTCCGGCCCGTGGAGGCATGGAATGAGGGCAAGCGCCAGGAATATTCAGAGCGCACGTCCTTCAGAATGCCTGCGCTGGAAGAGCGCACGGTTCGCGAGTAGCGCCTGGCGAAACGTTCTCCGCAATCAGCGCGGTACCCGACGATGGGGCCGCGCTGATCGCTTTTCTGGGAGGAATACGTATGGATATCAAGGGCTGGGTGCGCACCTCGCTGATCGACTTTCCGGGACATATCGCTGCCGTGGTGTTCACGGGGGGCTGCAACTTCCGCTGTCCGATGTGCCACAACGCCGATTTGGTTCTTCGGCCGGGTGAGATGCCTTCGTTCGATCTAAGTGCGATCTGGGACTTCCTGCGCCGGCGTGCCGGCAAAGTCACCGGTCTTGTAGTGACCGGCGGTGAGCCGACACTGCACCCTGATCTCGCGGCGTTTCTGGGAGAGGCGCGTGACCTGGGGTATGCAGTCAAGCTGGATACCAACGGCTACCGACCCGATGTGCTGGCTGCTCTACTGGATCAAGATCTGGTTGACTTCGTGGCAATGGATGTCAAGGCGCCGCCGGAGGGCTATGGTCTGTTGACAGGCGTGCCGGATATTGATCTGGATCTGATCAGGGCCTCCTTGTCGCTGTTGTGTGAGGGGCGGGCACCTGTGGAGTTCCGCACCACGGTGGTGCCCGGACTGCTGGCGCCTGACGATATTGAGGCCATTGCGCGATGGTTGGCGGAGGTGGGTGCCACGTCCGGAGCAGCGTATGTTCTGCAGCAATTCCGAGGGGGCAGCACGTTGGATGCCGGACTCGCCGCAGCCACGCCGTATACAAGTGACGAACTGCGGCAGATGGCGGAGCGTGCGCGTCTTTGGCTTCCGGATGTCACGGCACGGGGAATCTGATTGGGAACTTTTGGCCGGGCGCCGGCGTCTATGGTATGGGATGGGGGAAGGTTTCGTAAATCCATAGAGCAGGACCTCGGCCACTCAATCCCGGATGGCTGAGGTCCTGTGAGGAAGGAGCGTAGCTATGTCCCGGAAACGTTGGTTCTTCTTAGGTGGCGGTCTCCTCGCCTTGGCTCTTGTTATCGCCCTGGCCGGCTCACTATTCTACTTTGAGCGGCTGCCGGAGCACTTAAGCCAGCACGAGACGATTGTGCTCGGGCAATCGCAGTTGGTGCCCGGCAGCACTGCGGCGATGCGGGTGGTCGTGCGAGATAGCCGGGATGCTGAGCCCCTGGCCGGCGCCGGCGTGAAGGTGTTGATGCGCCCTGCCGAGGGGGGCAAAGCGCTTCCTGTTTATGAGGGCAATACGGACGCCAGCGGCACCCTGGACGTCAGCTTCTCGGTCCCGGAGGATGCAGCGCCGGATCAAGTGCTGGTGGTGGAGACGGTATCCTCCCTGGGTTCCGACCGGATGGAGAAGCCTGTGACCCTCACGCGCGACTATCGGCTACTGGTCGCGACGGACAAACCCCTCTACCAACCCGGACAGATGATCCACATTCGCGTCCTGGCACTGGGCGCGTTCGACCACCGGCCCGCTGCCGACCAGACCGTTG
>JAGHDT010000124.1 GCA_021159805.1 Anaerolineae bacterium | reverse complement strand
GGCAGCACACAGCCTATCCTGGAATGCCCTAGCGATCTAGGTATAATCAAGTCCGTGAAGTCATCAGATCGTCTGAGCTCCCCGGTCCGCTGGGGCATCGTGTTCGTGCTGCTGGCTGCGGCTGTGCTGCGGCTGGCTGCGCTGCCGCAGCTTCCTCTGGGTCTGCACTACGATGAGGCGGCCAACCTGATCCTCACGCGCCAGATTGTTGAGGAGGGATACCGCCCGCTCTTTATCCGCGCCTACACCGGTAAGGAAGTGTTCTTCTTCTATGCTGCTGCCCCCTGGGTCTGGATGACGGGCGGTGCGGTCTGGGGGATGCGGTTGGGTGCCGCGATGTTGGGGATTCTGACGGTGGCGGCGTCGTTTTCCGCTGTGCGTGCTTTGCTGGCACGGCGGCCTGATGGTGACCGGATCGCTTTGTTTGCGGCCGGGTGGATGGCGCTGGCATTCTCGCACGTATTGCTGAGTCGCTATGGGTTCCGCGCGATCTCTCAGCCTCTGCTACAAGCCCTGGTTGTCGCCACGCTCTGGCGCGGCCTGCGGACGGGGAAGGTGAAATGGTTGATCCCGGCCGGTGCGCTTCTGGGATTGACCGCGTACACCTATCTCGCGGCGCGGATATTTCCAATCCCGCTGGGCTTGTCGCTCGCGTTCTTGCTGGTGCGCACCCCGACAGCGGATCGGGGCCGGCTGCTGGGACGCTACGCGCTTGTGCTGGCCGCTGCGCTCATCTTCCTGGCGCCGTTGGGTGTTTTCTTCCTCCAGAACCCCGACACCTTTATGACGCGCATCACGCAGGTGGCTGCCCCGTCGTTGTACGCCGCCGCGCGCGGAATCGGCCGGTGCCTGCGCGCGATCGTCTGGCCCGGCGGGGGAGATGGCTACATACGGTTCAATGCACCCGGCGTGCCTTTGATGCGTCCCGCCGCGGCTCTGTTGGCCCTGGTTGGCGCCGGCGGTATGCTCTTCGCACAGCGACGCCACCCTTTGGAGCAGTCGGGTCGCTGGCTTGTCCTGCTCTCTGTGCTCATCATGGTGCTGCCCAGCGCTCTGGCCACCGGCGAGATCACGCCGAGCAACCTGCGGATGGTGGGGCTCTACCCCTTCATCGCTCTCCTTCCCGCCTGGGGGTTGTATGTGGTCCTGGCCCAAGCCCCGGCGGGGCGGCTGCGCCGGTTGGTTCTCTTGGGCGCATTGTATGGCGGGTGTGCGCTGACCGCAACGGAATATGTCGCGTGGGCGGGGTCCGCTGCGCTTTTTCGCGCCGCAGATGGCGAGATGGTCCTGGCGGCAGAGGCGCTGGACGCTGCGGCATCTGATGCCGCAGCGTCCAGCGCCGGGGCCAAGCCTGAGGTCACGTTTTATGTGACCAGCGAGCACTATCGCCACCCCACAGTAGCGGCGTTGGCGACACACTATGCAGAGGCGAAGTGGTTGACCGGCGGCGCGACCCTGGTCTTGCCGGCGGCGGGAGATGCCGTGGTCCTCGTGCCGGAGCGGATGGTGCCTCCGGCACCTTGGCCCGACTCAGTCACGCGGAACTGGACAACGCGTCGCTATGAGGGGCCTTCCGGAGATGTGGCGCTCAACGTTCACAGGCTCTCTGCTGGTGTTGTCAAGACGCTTCGACAGAGTTTCGTCGCGGCAGGGGATGATGCGGCAGACTTTGCTCACGTTGTTTTGGTGTACGATGCATCACCCGCCGCACCCTGCGAGGTGGCGGCGGCCTGCCCCTTCCTCGTAGTGTGGGAGCCTCGTGCCGCATATCCCGCGCTGCAGCCTGTCGTGAGGTTGCTGCATCCCGAGACCGGTGAATGGGCCCGTACAATGGCCTTCCACTATCCCACGGATCAGTGGGCGCCCGGCGAGTTGGTCCTCGACCAATTGACGGTGACCCCACCGGTGGGCACCCCACCCGGCGCACAGTATCAACTCAGCGTGGGCTTCTTCGACCCGGATAGTGCAGAGGCGTTGCCACGGTTGGTCGACGAGCATTTCGCTGGCCTGGAGGCCCGCTTCCCTGAGATTCCTGCTGGTGTTGCGATCGCGCCGATGGCCGAGGTGCCGGACCCATCACAAGTAGAGGCGGCCTGTGTCGGCATCCCGCGGAACGGCAATGTGCAAATGGGCGGCCTTCGCTTGCTGGGTTGGCAAGTCACAGCAGGGGCACCGGCGCTGCCCGGCGGTAAAGTGCCTGTGCGGCTGTGCTGGCAGGCAACAGAGGATGCGCCCGACTTCGCGCAGGTCCGCATGGCGCTAATGGATGAGCCTGTCTCTGATCTCTACGCAGGCAGCCCGGCCGGCGGGTATGGCTTCGCTAACTGGCGCGCCGGTGAGATCATCGAGGATCGATACGCCCTGCACCTTTCCCGGACACTCTCTGCCGGCGCCCACGTGTTGGCGCTCTACGTCGACGACGGTCTAGTGGCCGATTTGGCGTCTATGCGCGTGCAGCCGGTCGCGCGCACCTTCTCTACGCTATTCTTCGCCAACACGCTGAATGTGGCGTTTGCCTCTCCGGACGGCGATGTACTCCGCTTGCTGGGGTATGAATTGGCCCCGGCGGAGGGCGGCGCTGGCCTGATGGTGACGTTGGGCTGGCAAGCGCTCAATGAGATGTCAGAGGACTACGTTGTCTTTGTCCATCTTCGGGACGCCGAGACCGGCGAGCTAATCGCCCAGGTGGATGAGATGCCGCGACCTGCCGGCCAGGACGGGTTTGAGCACTACCCGACCTCTCTCTGGATGCGCGATGAGGTGGTCACCGACGTTCACGCGGTTATGGTGCCGTCTGACATGCCGGCGGGATCCTACACAGTGACAATTGGCCTCTATCTACCGGAGAACGGCGCTCATCTGACTGCGGGTGGGGAGCGGCAGCTCTCGCTGACTGCGCCAACTCCCCGGCTCCTCTCAGGCCAATGAAATGGGCCCGCTCATTGGCGGGCCCGTCTGGTGTATCTTGGACTGTCTATGACTGTTGGTCACGGGGGATGACCTCAACCTCCGTCGCCGGGTAGCGGAAGCGCTCGCGGTCGCGCCGTGGACCATCTGGCGGAATCTCCACAATCACGTCGCCCTTCAGGATGTCCAGGTCGATAACCCGCGCGATCCCCTTATCCGTCTTGACACGGGATTTGATCCGCGGCAGGTTCTTGGCTTCCTCTTTGTAGACCTTATGCTCGTAGGCCAAACAGCAGCGAAGCCGCCCGCACATGCCGGTGATATCCGTTGGCGCCATAGAGATCGACTGATCCTTGGCCATCCGGATGGAGACTGGCTGGAATTCGGTTAGGAAGCGGCTGCAGCACCGGGGCTCACCGCAGACACCGTAGCCATCCAGGGCCTTGGCATGGTCACGTGGCCCAACTGAGCGCAGCTCCACGCGACAACTCATCCTGGAGGCGATCCGGCGGCGCAGCGGTGCCAACGACTTCTTCGCAACATTGCCGCAGCACAGGAGGATGGCGCTGCTCCCGTCCAGGGTCAGCTCGGCACTGATGATCTTGAAATCCAGATTGTTGTTGCGGACCTCTTCCTGAGCCACCTCGACCAGGCGCTCTGCACGCTCCACCATCACGCTGTGGCGGGCCATGTCCAGGCCTGAGGCCTGGCGAAGCACCGGGCGGAGCTTCCGTGACCTGGCGGAGGCCGGTTCTTCCTGGGTAAGGTGGGTTACCTGTCCAATCTGCTCACCATAGACGGTTTCCACAACTACCCAGTCGTCAGGAGTTGGGGTCAGTGTCTCCGGCGCGATGAAGTGATAAGGCTTGCCTGCCGGCTGGAATCGAATACCCACAACGGTGGGGCCCACCGACGGCTGTTCAGGCCGAGCTCCGCCGCTTCTGTTTACGTCTGGCTGTGCCGTAGTTCCCATAGGTTCGTTATGTCTTTCGCCGGAGATGCAACCGATACGGTCGCATCCGCCGGATAATCTGACTGGTTCCGGGCGCACACCACGTCAACGAACTCTGTGCGCATATCGCCGATAACTATACCCGACACCGCGAGTTTGACAATGCACGAGGCATCTGGCTATTTCTTGCGATCGCGCTGCCAGAGTGGAGCCTTGATCTCCAGGATACCCCGCAACTCAAAGATCTGATCGCGCAGTGTAGCAGCCTTCTCGAATTCCCAGTTCTCGGCCGAGGCGCGCATCTCCTTCTCCAAATCTCGGATGAGCTTGTCGAGGTCTGTCGGCTCCAGCTCCTCCGGGGCGAGGTCCAGTGCGCTCTTGTCCTGCGTAGTGGCCCGGACGCGATCCGTGAGGTCCCGGATTTCCTTCATAATGGTCTTCGGCTTGATCCCGTGCTCTTCGTTGTATGCCTGCTGGACCTCACGGCGCCGGTTGGTCTCCTCAATGGCCGTGGTCATCGCGTCGGTCATCTTATCCGCGTACATCACCACGGTACCTTCCGTGTGCCGGGCGGCGCGCCCGATAGTTTGAATAAGGGCGGTGGCGCTGCGGAGGAACCCCTGTTTGTCGGCGTCCAAGATGGCCACCAGGCTCACCTCCGGCAGGTCCAATCCCTCACGCAAGAGGTTGATCCCGACGACAACGTCGTACCGGCCCAGGCGCAGATCGCGAAGGATCTCGATGCGCTCTATGGTCTGTACCACGCTGTGAAGGTATTGAACCTTGAAGTTGAGCTCGCGGAGGTACTCAGAGAGGTCTTCGGACATTTTCTTGGTGAGCGTTGTCACCAAGGCTCGTTGGCCGTTCTCGATGCGCTCCCGGAGCCGTCCGATCAGGTCGTCGATCTGGCCCTGGATCGGCCGGATAATGATCTGGGGATCCACGACACCGGTCGGCCGGATCACCTGGTCCACGACCTGTGTCGCGAGCTGGAGTTCGTATGCTGACGGAGTCGCGGAGGTGTAGATCACCTGGTTGACTCGTTCCTCGAATTCGTGGAACATCAGCGGACGGTTGTCCAACGCCGAGGGAAGCCGGAAGCCATAGTCAACCAGGGTCCCTTTGCGGCTGCGGTCCCCGTTGTACATCCCTCGGACCTGCGGGATCATCATATGCGACTCGTCGATGATGAGCAGATAATCAGCGGGGAAGTAGTCCATCAACGTCCAGGGAGGCTCTCCGGCCTTGCGTTGATCCATATGCCGGGAGTAATTCTCAATGCCGGAGCAGTAGCCGATCTCCCGGATCATCTCCAGGTCGTATCTCGTGCGCTGTTCCAGACGCTGCGCTTCGAGCAGTTTGTCCTGTGCGTTCAGTTCCTCCAGACGCGTCTCGAGCTCCTCTTCGATGTCGATGATGGCTTGCTGGACGCGCTCCTCGGACGTCACGTAGTGCTTGGCGGGAAAGATCTGGATCTCGTTGGGCCGATCCAAGATCGCACCGGTGAGCGGGTCAACCTCCATAATGCTCTCGATCTCGTTGCCCCAGAATGAGATTCGGTAGGCCGTCTCAGTATAGGCGGGACGAATCTCAAGCACGTCGCCGCGCGCCCTAAATGTGCCGCGCTTAAAGTCGAGGTCGTTGCGGTCGTAGTAGATGCTGACGAGGTGGCGCATGATGGTCTCTCGGCGCACATGCTGGCCGACCTGAGCGGGCAGGATCACGCGTCCCCACTCCTGCGGATTACCCAGCGCGTAAATGGCCGATACCGAGGCCACGACGATCGCGTCCCGGTGCGTCAGCACACCGGCCGTGGCCGCCAGCCGCAGCCGGTCGATCTCGTCGTTGATGTCGGAATCCTTCTCGATATAGAGGTCGCTCTGCGGCAGGTATGCCTCAGGCTGGTAATAGTCGTAGTAGGAAACGAAGTACTCGACAGCGCTATTGGGAAACAGCCCCCGAAACTCCGAGTAGAGCTGGGCCGCCAAGGTCTTGTTGTGCACCAGGACCAGCGTCGGCTTCTTGACCGCCGCGATGACGTTGGCGATGGTAAACGTCTTGCCCGTGCCGGTGGCACCCTTTAGAACCTGGTGTCGGTCGCCTCGCTCGATGCCTTCGACGAGCGCCTTGATCGCTTCAGGCTGATCGCCTGTGGGCCTGAAGCTGGATACGAGCTGGAACTCTGGCATAGGTTCCCTCCGCCACAACTTAAGAACACTTGTTCGATCCACTGCCATTATAGCGGGAAGACATAGTTGATCAATCCTCGTCTGCGCTTTTCTGCGCGACGATGAAGACCCTGCCATACGTCTCCGGGGCGTCCAGGGGGAGATCAAGGGCACGCGCTGCCGCAAAGTATACCTTGTCGAAGCCGGCATCCTGCAGCGCTGATGCGACGTCATCCAAAGCAAAGATGGTGTTGTAGGCGACCTCGCCGAAGCGTTCGTAAAAGCCGTCGTCGCGGCGGAGGAACCCCGAGATCTGCGTGTAGGCGCGCCCTTCTTGCTCTGAGACCACGCCACGCGTGATCAGGACGAGGTCCTCTTCCTCCTGCACGCTGATGCCGCCCCACCGCTGGAGCCCGAACCGGGTGTTGAGATCGAAGATGAACCACCCGCCGGGTTCCAGTACACCGGCGGTCGAGACAAAGCAGCCTGCCAGGTCATCGAAGTCGGGGAGGTGGTTGAGTGCATCGAAGGTGGAGATTGCGAGGCCGAAGCGCTCGTCCATCGTGAAGTCCGCTGCATCAGCCTCCACGAACCTGGCCTTGCTCTGTTCGATGTAGGCACGCGCGTTCTCTCTGGCGTGCGCGAGCATAGCGGATGAAAGATCCAGGCCAACGACCTCATAGCCCTGTTCCAGGAAGTAGACGGCCAATTGACCGGTGCCGCAGGCGATGTCCAGGATACGTTTGGATGTCAGGTCACCGGAATTTGCCTCAAAGAAGGTGTGGATCTTGGGCGCGACATCCTTGGCGAAGTGGGTCCAGCGCATGTTGTAGACCTGGGCGAAGTCCTTTTCATATCCCTGCATGTGTCACCTCCAGTGTGCAGTGAGGGGAGTCGGTTGTCCGGTGTGCCGGTCAGTGTAGCAGTTTCAGGGCCCGGGGGCCAGGAATTCTCCACTGACCCACCCCTGAAGATGCGTGGCGATAGCGTTGACCTGGTACCATATCACATCGCCGCTTTGCACCGGACCCTGCAGGACCACGACGGCACTGCCTTCAGCGATACGTCCCATCGTCTGACCGTCAGGGGCGTAGCGGACGCGCAGTCCCGCGCTGCCCACGTTGACGACGGTCAGGATC
The DNA here is from genome assembly GCA_021159805.1 of Anaerolineae bacterium. Classification (GTDB taxonomy): domain Bacteria; phylum Chloroflexota; class Anaerolineae; order B4-G1; family SLSP01; genus PWVB01. The sequence goes on along the minus strand of JAGHDT010000124.1, from coordinate 9,417 downwards.
CAGGGTGTCGGCGTAGGCGTATTCGTAGGGAGAGGGGTACTGGTGGGAGTCGGCGTCATCGTCGATGTCGCTGTGGGCGTCGCTGTGGATGTCGGCGCAGCAGTCGCTGTCGGTGTGGGTGACGGCGGCTCCGTCGGAACGCCTGTCGGCCTAGTCGTAGGTGTGAGGGTCGGTGTCGGTGGTACAAAGGCCTCCAGCCGTTTTGCAGGGACCATGCTCAAAGAGAGTGCGACCGGCAACTTGATCCGGGTCGCAATGCGCTCCTGAAGGTCTCGGGCCTCGTCGTACGATATCGTGTAGGCGACGCGCATTGTTAGATCCAGGCTGAGGGTATCCGTCCCGGTGCGGGCATAGTCCCAGCTTACGACTTCACCGCCGGGAATCTCTTGTACCTCAGCACGGATGGCGGCATCAATGTTTCGTTCGAACTGTACGTTCTGGATTGACTGCCGGGTGAAGATCGCCAGCGGGAGGGTGATCAGCACGAGCAGAATGCCCAGGGTGGAGAATCCCCGCCGCTGAGTGGTAGCGCGATCGCGATCGCCAGGCTGCGGGCGAAATCCCATCCACAGGAAGACCAACCCGCTGGTTGCGACGATGGCGACCAAGTTGGCGAGGAAGATCAGCGCGGCGCGCCCGGCGATGCTTGGGCTCCCGAAAGCCAGGCCGATGCCGATGTTGACGAGCGGTGGGGTCAGCGAGGTCGCGACGGCCACCCCTGCCAGCGCTGCTGAAACGTTCTTGCGGCTGGTGGCATAGGCAGCTGCTGTGCCAGCAGTCAGCGCGACGGCCAAATGCAAGATAGAGGGGCTGGACAATGCGACAATCTGTTCGGTGGTCTCGGCGCCGGGCACAATCCGCCCGACGATGAATCCCATGGAAACCGCGAGCACGATACCCCGGAGTGTCGTCGCTGTGGCTCGCCAGAAGAAACGGGGGTCGCCCAGCACGATACTCAGCCCCACGCCGATGATGGCATTCATCAGGGGGGCGACAATCATCGCGCCGATGATGACCATAGGTTCGTTCATCAGTAACCCAAGAGCAGCAAGAACCGCCGCCAGCGTAAGCATGACGAAGAAATCGGAGCTGGGTAGCGATCCGCGGCGCACGACTTTTTGTACGTCTGCCTGCTCCTGCAGTGTCAGAGTGGGGAGCAAGCCGAAGATCCGGCCCCAAAGCCTGCGCCAGAACGACGTAAGGCTGGTCAGCCGGCGGCGGAAAACCATGACGGGGATGGTGGATTGGTCCAGAATAGCCTGTGGGATATCCCCGAACAGGAACCGGTCGATGATGCCTTCGTGGCCGGCACCGAGAATGAGCAGGTCGTGGCCTGGCGTCTCTTCAAGGATGCCATCGACCGGCGACGTAGCCTGGACGATGCGTGCTTCAATGGCGGCGCGGTCCTGCGGTTCCAGCCCACCGATCATCAGATCCAGACGGGCTCTCCCTACCAGGACCTCGGCCTGCCCGAGCTTCCGGTCGGCAACGTAGAGCGTGGTGATCTTGGCTTGTGGTGCCAGGATGCGGGCCATGATGAGAGCGCGCGGCGCATTGGGCCCGCCGGCTGCCGGGATCAGGACGCGCCGAAGGTCCGGTGCGGTCTCGCCTCGCTGGACGATGATGTCGCATGCCGCAGCCTGAATCACGGGGTCCAAGGTGCGCCCCAGGAGGTACCGGCCTTGCTTGAGAGGACTGTTGGCCCCCAAGATCAACATATCCGGGTCGTAACGCCGTGTTTCTGCCAGGATCACCGTGCTGGTGTTCTTACCGGCGCGAGTGACGGTCTCAATTGGGATGTCTTTGTAGATTTCGGGAACCACAAGCCACGAGGGACGGTCGCCGGTGCGTGTGACCGTGAGTACACGGATCTGCCCCCCTTGCGCTCGTGCAATGGCGTGCGCTGTGCGCAGAAGAGCCTGCAGATCACGTGCATTGCTCGCAGCGATAAGGACGCTGCCGGCCTCGCCATCCCGACGCTGGTGGTTAGGACCTTGTCTTTCCATAGAGCTCTCTACGCGCCGGACTCTGACAGAACTTGCAGCACCAGGAAGTGGGAGAGCCCCAGGGCTTTCAGTGGGGTGTGCTCCAGCCCATAGGTCACGGCTTGGATAACACGACCCAGCTGCGGGTGGCGGGCGACGATGTTGTCATAACCTGGATAGATCTGGGTGTCGATAACTCTGCGGACGGGCCGGCCCTCAAACAGGTGGCGGAGCCCCCGGCCTGTATAGGCCCTGACATGGGGGGCCAGCCGGTTGCGGAGAGCGTTGGGCAGCCAGTTGATCAGCGGTATGTTGCCGAAGTGGTAGGTGCGCCGCCAGTAGATACCATGTGTTTCGAAGGGATATAATCGGTTCGGCACGAAGATCACGATGTGGCCGCCGGGGCGTGTGACCCGAACCATCTCCGTAGCACAGAGTCGATCGTTATCGACGTGCTCCAGGACCTCGTGCGAGAAGACCACGTCGAAACTGTCATCCTCGAACGGCAGGAACTCGCCCACCGCCTGGGCTACGCCGGCGGCTCGGTGGCGCGCCTCAGCGGCCCTGTCCAGTTCGATCTCAATGCCATACACATGTGGTGAGTAGCGTTGGAATGCGGACGTATACATGCCGATGCCACAGCCGACAGCGAGAACGCGCCGGTCTTCAAGGTCGACGTGCCTACAGACCATGGCCAATCGTCGCTCCTGCCCGGCCCGCCACACAAATGAGGGATTGCCCCGGATGGCTGCTTCCTCGCTGTTGTGGGCAAGGGTGCTCGCGGTGGTTTGTTGGTTAGTTGACATAGCTATATGAGCATGCTACCATAGTATTGGTTAGGTTAGAAATGATTGGTTCTCTCGGCCTGTTGATCATTATCCCACACTCTACCTTGCCTGTGAAGTCCTGCTAACCGAGGCAGCTCTCGGTGGTGTCTTGTCAAGGAGATACTTATGGCATCCCTATCTCGTGTCGATCAGCTCACCAACTCCCTCTACGAGCTGCAGGCCAGCACGGCCGACATTGAGGCTTCCGTGATTGTCAGTGTTGATGGGTTGATGATCGCTTCAGCGTTGCCGTCTGATGCCACCGAGGATCGCGTTGCTGCGATGTCGGCCGCGATGCTATCATTGGGTGAGCGCATCGCCACGGAGCTCGGGCGCGGGACGTTGGAGCAGGTCTACGTGAAAGGTGATCAGGGCTATGTCATCTTGATGGGCGTCGGCGAAGAAGCTGTCCTCACCGTGCTGGCACGTGGTCGCGCGAAGCTGGGGCTGGTCTTCCTGGAGATGGGGCGCGCCGTTGAGAGGCTGACTCGCTTGCTGTAGGACGCTCTTTTCTGGCGCGTGCCTGCGCACGCGCTGACCCGTGATGCTTAGGCCGGTTGTGTGACCGGCCTAGTGTCGTGTAAGGGCTCTGATCTCTAGCTAGGTGTGGCTGTTTTCTTGTGCAGGAGACTGTCAGCCGCTATAATCATGGTATGGTCAAGAACAACACAACATCGCTCCGCCGACAATATCTGGATCTCAAAGCCAAGTACCCCGATACCATTCTCTTCTTTCGCTTGGGGGACTTCTATGAGACGTTTGACGAGGATGCCGAGACGGCATCTCGGGAACTGGACCTTACGCTGACCTCGCGTCCTGTATCCAAGGGGGTCCGCGTACCGATGGCCGGCGTGCCACACCACGCTGTGGAGGGCTACATTGCCCGGTTAATTGCGAAGGGCTACCGGGTGGCCCTTGCGGAGCAGATCGGCGAACCCACGGGCCGGGGCCCTATGGAGCGGCGGGTGGCGCGCGTTGTCACGGCGGGTACACTCACCGAACCCACGATGTTGGATGAGAAGCGTCCCAATTTCCTGGCGGTTGTCATCATCGAGGGCGATCGCGCCGGTCTTGCCTATGTGGAGATCTCCACCGGCGAGTTCGCGACTACGCAGCTGTCCGACGGGAGTGCCGGTGATATCCTACATCTTGTGCGCCAAGAGTTGGCCCGCCTTCAGCCTCGTGAGGTGCTGATCCCCAAAGTCGGATCGTGGAAGGAGCGCGATCCGGGCCAGCGGGCGCATCGGCCGGAGGAGGCGCTTGCCGGTGCCCTCTCCTGCCCCTTTACGCCGTGGCCCGGCTATCGTTTTGAGGAATCAACGGCGCGCCAGATCCTGATGGAGCACTTTGGCGTTCGGACGCTGCAGGGGTTTGGGTGCGAAGGCAAGACCCTGGCGATTCGTGCAGCCGGTGCGGCGTTGAGCTATCTACAGGAGACGCAGCAGGGCTCGTTCCCGCAGATCACGGGGCTGCAGACCTACACCACCGATCATTTTATGGCGATCGATGCGTCGACGTGGCGCAATCTGGAGATCACCGAGACTCTGCGTCGGGAGAAGAAGGGCTCGCTGGTAGGTGTCTTGGACGCGACATGCACTCCGATGGGCGGGCGGCTGCTTCTCACCCGGCTTACGCAGGCGTTGTTGAGTATCGATGCACTGGAAGAACGCCTGGAGCAAGTGCAGGGCTTCTACGATGCCGGCGTCATGAGGGCCAAGACTCGGGAGCTTCTCAGAAAGATTCCCGATCTGGAACGGATGTCCAACCGAGTGCTCGCCGGACGGGCCAGTTCACGGGATTTGGAGGGTATCCGCACCGCATTGGCCATCGTACCCGAACTGGTTGCGCTGCTCAGCGAGGCGGGGCTGCACTCGCCGTTGGAGGGGCTGGATCCCGTCACTGAGGTACTGACCCTGATCTCGGAGGCGATTGTTGAAGATCCTCCCGCGCAGCTAGGCAGCGGTGGCTTGATCCGCCGCGGGTTCTCTTCCGAGTTGGATGGTATTTTTCTCGCCAGCCGGGATGCCCGAAACTGGATCGCCGGTCTGGAGCATCAGGAGCTTGAACGGACCGGGATCAAGAGCCTCAAGGTCGGCTACAATAAGGTCTTCGGCTACTACATTGAGGTGACGAAAGCCAATAGTGCGCTCGTGCCGGATGACTATATCCGTAAGCAGACATTGGTGAACTCCGAACGATATATCACACCGGAGTTGAAAGAGTACGAGAGTATCGTTCTCAATGCAGAGGAGCGGATCTCCGAGTTGGAGACTCGGATCTTCAAAGAGGTATGCCAACGCGTGGGGACGCACGCTGCAGCGCTTCTCGGGACAGCCCACGCGCTGGCGCGGCTCGATGTCTCGGCAGCACTGGCGGAAGTTGCCGTGCGCAATCACTACGTGCGCCCGACGTTCGAGGAGGCCCCAGTTATGCGGATACTGAATGGCCGGCATCCCGTGGTCGAGCCGGCGCAGCACGAGCCGTTCACACCCAACGATCTCATCATGGACGCCGAAAGCCGTATCCATATCGTGACCGGGCCCAATATGGCAGGTAAGTCTGTCTTCCTGCGCCAGTCTGCTTTGATCGTGCTAATGGCGCAGATCGGCAGTTTTGTGCCGGCAGATGAGGCGCACATCGGTGTAGTGGATCGGATCTTCACACGGATCGGCGCTACGGACGAATTGGCTGCCGGGCAATCTACGTTTATGGTTGAGATGGTGGAGACCGCCAATATCTTGAACCACGCGACGCCGCGCAGCTTGTTGATTCTGGATGAAGTGGGACGCGGGACCAGCACCTACGATGGCATGGCGATTGCCTGGGCGGTGATTGAGTATCTTCATAACCATCCGGAGCGTCGAGCTCGGACGCTATTTGCGACGCACTATCACGAGCTGATCGAGATGGAGGAACACCTCCCTCACGTGCGCAACTTCAACCTCGATGTGGTGGAAGAGGGGCGAGACATCATCTTCCTGCATAAGGTCGTCCCCGGTGGGGCAGACCGCTCGTACGGTATTCACGTAGCGCGGCTTGCCGGCATTCCCGCGCCGGTTGTCCATCGCGCGGAGAGACTGCTGGAGGAGCTGGAGAGCGGCGAGTTCCGGCCCGGGGTCGCGTCACAGGAACCCGAGCCCTTCCAGCCGATGTTGATTGCCAAGGAGCATCCGATTGTCGAGGAGTTGAGGCAACTCGACATCAACAGCTTGACGCCGTTGGATGCCCTCACCCAGCTCTACGCCTGGCAGAAGCGAGTCGAGACCGGAAATAGGGGAAAGCGGACCAAGTCATAGGAAGGAGTTCCATGGTTCACGAACAGGTGGGGCTTTGCTTGCTTCATCGAGACGCTGGGTACAACCATTCTTATCGACACGGGCGGGAATGCCCCGACGCTGTTTGAGGACATAGCCATCGTTGGGCTATGCTAGACATAATCTCTGAGGAGGATTTGATCGTGAGCGAGAAAGATACGACCCAAGCCGAGGAAGCGGCTAACGCTTCGATATCGGTCGTGGCAGATGAGAGTGTGGATGTCCCGGCGGATTCTCCGTCGGAAGAGGCGACGCGTGAGGAGCAGGTAAGTCTTCTCGAAACGGAGGCACGCGGTTTGCTGGCCCAGGGTGATTGGGAGCCGGCGGTGGAGCGGCACAAGCAGATCATCGAGTTGATGGATGCTGCCGGGGATTCCGCCGGTAAGGCTGAGGCGCTCAACAACATCGCCAGCATCTATCTCGCGCTGGAGGATTGGGAACAGGCCCAGGCCTACACAACAGAGGCGCTCGAATTCTACCAGGCGGCCGGTGACCGTGCTGGGGAGGCTGTGGTGCTGAACAACGTTGCTGCTACGCACGATGGTATGGGCGATTGGCAGCAGGCCATCGAGGTCTACGCGGAGGCCCTGGAGATCCGGAAGTCCCTGGAAGATGCAGAGGGTGAGGCCAAAACCCTGCGCAACCTCGCGATCCTCTATGCCCAGCACGGCAATCCCATCAGGGCGAAGTCCTACTTGAACCGGGCGGTGGTGATGGCCAAGAGGGCCAAGTCCCGCGAACTCGTGGGGCTGATGCGCAAGACCTTGTCCCAGTTGCCGCGGATGCGTCGTCGCCGGCGATAGCCATTCCTCAAGAACGCCTACGAGGGCAGCGCGATCAGGTATCGCGCTGCCCTCGTCACTTTCCTGGCTATGAAGACGAGCAAAGCCTCCCGGCAATGTGAGGCGTCGCGGTCAGCGGCATGCGGATGGGAACATTGATGGGGATGGCCCGCAGGGCAGAGCGCGGACCGTAGTCCGCCTAGAGCACGAACGGCGAGGGGAGCCGGTGGTGTTAGTCTACGTGCACGAGTTCCACAACGCCGTCTTCTGCTGTAGGGAGCACGTGCCCGTTTTCGCAGCGCAGGCTGCCCACGGCCCGGCCGCCCGCGGGCAAGTCGCCGGACATACGCGTCACTGGTGTGCCGCACGCCGGGCAGACCAGCACATCCTCGAGTTTCCGGACCCCCAACGGGGCGCAGATACCCGGTTTTAGCGCCCAGACCAGATCGTAGTCCTCCTGCCAGGGCCGGATCTTGACCATCTCCAGGGAGAGCGCCTGGAGTTTCTTCTGCAACTCATCCGCCGATTGCGTGCGCCCCGGCATCAACTTGGCCTCGCTCCCGATGCGGTTCGTCGTCAGGAAGACGCCCCCCGGTCGCAGCACGCGGACCATCTCCCGGAGAACCTGGTCCGGATCGGGCATGAACTCCAGGGCCTCCAGACACGTGACGGCCTCGAAGGTATCGTCGGGAAAGGGCAGTTCTGAGGCATCATCCCAGAGAAGTGCATTGCGGTCGCCGTAGCGCGCCGTCTTGAGCACCGCCTGCTTGAGCATTTTCCGGGATAGATCCAGACCGATCACGCGACCGCGGAATGCGACCTCGTCCAGCAGTGTACACGCCAGACGTGAGGTCCCTGTGGCGACATCCAACACAAGCGGGTTCGGCAAGGAGAAAAGCGTACTGGCTAAGGGGCGCGCCAGAAAATAGGTTTCGTAGCCAGTGTCGTAATGCTTGATGCGGTCGTATATGTGCGCCGACCAGTCATATAACAGCGTGACAACTTTGCGCCCGAGGTAGGCGCCCTCAGCCACGATGAGCTGCCAGTAGAGAAACGCAACCACCGCCAGCCCTGCGAAGATTCCAGCAATCCACCCCATATCACAACACCCACGCCATTAAGGCAACCATACTCAGGACCCAGGGACCAATTGCGCGGCGGTATGCCTCCCGACTCGGTCGGGAAGTCAGTGCCATCAACCCCGGCAGCGCCAGGAGGAGCAGCCAGCCTACGGCGGATGCGTGTCCCTGCCAGATCAAATAGGCGGCGCCTACGACGGGCCCCGTCAAGGCCCATCCGTTGGGGTGGGCATACAGGCTAATCATCAGAGCCAGGACCAGGCTCGACAGCGCTGGGGTGACGATGTCGGACGTGCCCAGGGAAGCGCCGAGGAACCAAGGGGCTGCGATGAGGGCAATGCCTGTCCATAATGGGCCCACGTTGCCGCGTCCCTCGTGCCAGAGCGCGGCCAACTCTGCCAGGGTGAGCAAGACTAGCGTCAGAAGCAAGGAGATCCGCCCCAGCGCGAGGCTGAGCAGGAGGCTGACGAGCAATGCGCTGATGGCCCGCCGCAGCGGCTGGGTCAGAGAGGCCTGCCCTGCGCCACGCCACCAGGCTTTCGCCGAGGCTAGTCTGTGCTGCAGGCGGTCACCGGGTGTGCCGGGCTGTATATAAGGCCATCGGGGCCACGGGGCCGACGTGGGCCATCCGGGCCACCGGCTGAGTGGGGTGACCCAATCCGTCCGGGTCAGCGCGCGCCAGAGGGGCTGCCATCCGCCCACGATCAGCGCCAGTATGACGCCCAACGTGGCCGGGTCCTCGCCCCAAACTCCCCGATTGAAAGCCCAAGCGCCGCCGGCTCCCGCCAGCAGGGGCAACAGCACCCATCCGCCGTCCAGGCTCGCGACGATCTCCATACGTGTCTGACGTTCGATTCTGTCTTCCATAACGGGGATCAATTATACCGTGGATCCGGCGCTTCTGCACCGGCAGAGGTCCCCGCTTCGCAGGGCTCGACGTGCACGTAGGCCCGATCGATGCCTGTGAGGGCTGTGACCCGGTTGTGCACTTCATCGGAGATGGCGTGAGCGTCGAACAGTGGCAAGTTCCCGTTGATATTGATGTGGAGATCTGCCACGATCTCCGGCCCAACGTGCTCGGTGATCACCTGGTGGACGCGGAGCACGCCATCGACGGACCTGGCTGCTTGGATGATCTGATCGTACAGCTCCGCAGGTGCGCCACCGCCGGTGAGGAATTTGAGGTTTTCGCTCCAGACGGCGAAGGCGGCTTTGGCGATCCAGATCGCCACGAGTGCACCGGCGATTGGATCTGCTAATGGGTGGATGAAGCGCGATCCCAGGGTACCCACAAGCGCAGCCATAGAGGTGAGGACGTCGGAGAGATTGTCTTTTGCGGCGGCATCGAGTGTGGGGCTGGCGACCTGTCCGGCGATGCGATGGATCACGAGATACATCAGCGCTTTGATTATGGCACTGGACACCAGTGC
>JAGHDT010000182.1 GCA_021159805.1 Anaerolineae bacterium | reverse complement strand
GCCCTCTACGAGGAGACCGGGGAACGCTGGCTGGCGGACCTGGCTGTGAAACTGCACGCCCAGGGCTTCGACTGGCCGGCATTTTTCGCCCCGCGTGCGGGCGAACGTGCGGACACGCACGTTGGCTGGCCCGCTGCCGAGCCGACACCGCCCGGGCGCTGGAACTACATGAGCCACGTTGTCAACAACGCTATGGCGGTCAAAGCCCCCGCGCTGTGGTGGCGCTTCTCCGCCGCCGCGAACGATCGTACCGCCCCCGCGGCGATGATCGACCAACTGCTGGCGCACCACGGCGTCGCCACGGGGATGTTCACCGGCGACGAGTGCCTGGCGGGACACCGGCCCACCCACGGCACCGAACTCTGCGCGGTCGTCGAGTACGCCTTCTCGCTGGAGGTCTTGCTCTCCGTGCTGGGCAACCCAGCCTTCGGCGATGCCCTCGAGCAGATCATCTTCAACGCCTTGCCCGCCACGTTCTCGCCGGATATGTGGTCGCACCAGTACGACCAGCAGGCGAACCAGATTCTATGCACCGTCCAGGACCGCATCTGGAACACCAACGGCCCGACCTCCAACATCTTTGGGGTCGAGCCCAACTACGGCTGCTGCACGGCCAACCTCAGTCAGGGATGGCCCAAGTTCGCCGCGCACCTGTGGATGGCGACAGAGGATGGCACCGGCCTGGTCGCGGCGGCCTACGCGCCCAGCACCGCCAGGGCCACCCTCGGCGGCGTGCCGGTTGTGGTGAGCCTGGAGACCGACTACCCCTTCCGTGATGGCCTGCACTTCACCGTCACCACCGAGGCCCCGGCAGCAGGCTCCCTGTGGCTGCGCATCCCGGCGTGGGCGAAAGGTGCCGCGCTCCAGCTGCCGAACGGCACCACCGTATCACCGGAACCCGGTACCTTCCACGAGGTCAACCGCACCTGGGAGGGGAGTTTCGAGCTTGACCTGACCCTGCCGATGCAGCCGGAACTCCGCAAGGGTTACCGCGACGCGATCGCTATCCAGCGCGGCCCTCTCACCTACGCCCTGAAGATCGGCGAGCAGTGGCAACGGATCAACGAAGATGAGCCCTTCCGCGAGCTGCCTCACGCCGACTGGGAGGTCACTCCCACGAGCCGCTGGTCCTATGCGCTGGCGGTCGACGCCGACACGCTGGCCGATGACATCCAGTTCCACGAGCACCCGGTGGGGGCCGTCCCCTTCTCGCCACAGGGCGCGCCGGTCTCGGCCACCGTCAAGGGCCGCGAACTGCCGGAGTGGGACGAGGACGCAGGCTCCGCCGCCGACGTCCCACTGAGCCCCGTCACCAGCGACGAACCCGCGGGCGCGCCCTTGGAACAGCTCACTCTCATTCCCTACGGCTGCACGGATCTCCGCATCACCGAGTTTCCAAAGCTGGCGAGGGAATGAGGAGCGGATCACAATGCACGATTCACGATTCACCATTCACAACAGGCGACGTGCAACCTGTGACCTGCAACCGACAACTGACAACCGGTAACCGGTTTGCGACAAAGGAGTCGTATGGATCGTGAGGAATGGCGCCAAGCTATACACGAGCTGCCTGTCTTTGACACGCACACCCATCTGAACAAGCCGGGTGTGCCGATTCCCGCCCAGACTTTCTGGGACATCGCGCACTACTTCTGGTTCCTGCAGGAGCTCTGGTCCGTCGGCTATCCCCGCACGGCCGCGGAGCTGCCGGAGGGAGAACGCGTCGAGCATTTCGTGAGTGCCTTCAACGCCGTGCGCAACACCCACTGGCACCACGTCGTCTGCCACATCTGCCGAGACCTCTACGGGGTGCCACTGGTGAACGCCGAGGGACTCTGCACCAGCCAGGCCGTGCTTGGCGTCGACGCTGCGGTCCGCGAACGTGCGACCCAGCCCGAGTGGGCCCAATCCGTCGTTGACGCCCTCAACATCCGCAGGATCGCGGTCAACGAACTCGGGGATACACCGTTCCCGGAACTCCCCAACGTCGCCGTTGCCGTGCCGCTGTGGGAGGACCGGCATCTATGGCTGGACCGACTCATAGCCACGGATGACCCTGCCGGTGTGACCAAGGAGGCGCGCGCCGCCATCGGTGACCGCGTCGCCGTGCTGGCCGGGATGGGCATTCGCGGCATGCGCGTCGAGGCGGAGGTCTTCGATGCCGCGGGCAGGCGCGCCGTAGCTGTGGCCGACACGTTGGCCGGCGGGCCGTTGGAAGCCTGGCAAGCGGAGGCCCTCCTGGCGCACGCCTGCTTCGCCGCCCTGAGTGAACACGCCATGTTCGCGCAGCTCTTCCTGGGGATCGAGCGCGACGTCAGCCCGCGCACGGCGATGGCCGTCAACGACCCGCGCCGAGTCACCAACCTCTACCCGCTCTTCGAGCGCTACGATTGCGACTTCGAGCTCGTGATGGGCTCTCCCCAGAACAACATGGACGCCGCGCAGGCGGCCCGCATCTATCCCAACGCGCACGTCGGCGGCCTGTGGTGGTACAACTTCCGCCAGAGCACCTACGTCCACGCCATGCAGGTGCGAGTTGAGGCCGTCCCCGCGAGCAAGAGCGCCATCATTGCCTCTGATGCGCGCTGCATCGCATGGTGCTACGGCAAGATCCTGCTGGTCAAGTGGTTCCTGGCCGACTTCCTCCACCGCCAGGTGCTGCACGACTGGCTCTCGGAGGCGGACGCCCTCTGGGTGGCACGTGAGTGGCTACACGATGCCGCGGCGCGGCGGTATGTGAGCTAACCCAAGCCCCCACAGCGATGAGGATGGGCGGAGTGGCCTCGTAGTGCGAGGCGGGCTCGTGCTGGAGCACAATCCAGCGCGCCGGATGTGGCAGCAGGCAGAGCAGAACGCGGACTGTGGTCCGCTCAGAGTAAGGGAGATGACATCACGGTCTGCCGGCGCACCCTACCCGCGGCTGAAGAGCCGCCAGCGACGACGGCGCCGGACAGCCGTCTCATCAGCCGACGCCGCAGTCACCGGTACATCGATCGAGGGGCTGGATTGCTTCTCAGCCGATGGCAAGGCCGACCCTGGCCCGCGGGTAGTCCCTGCATCAACGACCTGATCGGACGCTCGACCCAGTGCAGCGCGCAGCAGACCGACACGCCAGAGCTGCTGCGCGACCTTCACCGAAAGCGTCTCACCCGGCACACAGAGGACGACGTAAGTCTCGGGGTCATACACCGCGTGCCGGGCTGTGAAGACCAGCGGTGGCGGTCCGGCCAAGGTCCAGACCGGACGGGCGGCGGACCCAATATTCTCAAAGAGGCCAGTCCGCTCGCCGAGGGCCTGGGCGAGACCAAATCGCGCAGCTGGCGGCGCCGTGCCGGCCAGGGACAACACCGCGACGACGTCATCCAACCGCACGGGCCCCGTATTCTGCTCAAACATCGTCTCGGCCAGCCGAGCCAGCATACTGCCGCTCGGAAGGACAGTCAGTTCGCGAAGGAACCACAGCCCTTCCAGCTCCACGAACCGGCTGTCGGCATCCAGCGCATACAGCAGACGGCCCACAGCCCGCGAACCATAGCGCCACAGTACGAAATCGATCTGGGCATCTTCGTCAAACCGCTGGCCAAGACCCAGCATCTCGGCCTCTTTCGCCTCGCTCTCCCGCGACTGGGCACCGGGCCCCAGCGCAAAGAGCTGAGGCTCCGCTATGCCGTCGATGTTGACCGCCACGCCATCGTCCTCAACGTGGATGACCTCGCCGACGCAGGGCCTATGTGGCCGTCCCTGCAAGGAGCTGGCCACGACCACCATCACCCGATCACCCTCGCGCCAATTGACACCGGGATCCCACTGCCGCACGATCCAACTCGACATATCACCGCTTGGGGCTGGCTCACTGCTGAGCTGGGATCCGGCCTGCAGACGCGCACGAATGACGTCACGGGCCAGGTCAGTCAGCGTCACTGCCCTGCCCGACTCTCGCATCTGTGTGGCAAAGCGTGTCAGATCGGCTTCGGCAATCCCAAAGAGCTTGGACCAGTAACGCTCACTGAAGCGCCCGTACATCCGGTAACGCTCCAAGGCCGAATCCTGCCTGGCATTGGACATCGCAGAGTCGGCGCCATCCGGCCTCTGCAATGGGCCCCGATCAGTTTCAGAGAGTTCCATCAGTCCCTGTCCATCCTCTAGATACCGCCGGTCGGAGTGGCCAACCACTCACGAGAGAGCACGTAGGACGTGCGTCCACCGGACTCGCGCACCAGGTGCTGCCCCAGCGTCAGAAACGCGTGGTGCACGTCATAGTCCTGATCACCACCGCCAAACCGCGCCACATAGAAGGCTGCGAGCGTCTCATCGGCGGGCTCGGCCCTGGGCGGCGCGCCGATAACCAGGTCGACTCCCGGATCATCCTTCCACTGCCCGGTCGCCAGATCGACAAAGATCTCCGGGAACTCCAGCGCCCAGTGGAAGAATCCCGCACCGGCAGCCGGCCCCGCAGCCCACCCGGCTGCCGCCAGCATGAGGCTCTCCTGCCATCGGTCCCTCGCCACAGCTTGCAGGATGGTGTCAGCGTCCGCAGAGCCAAGCTCGGCACTCGCCACCAGATCCAGGAGCAGGCGGTAGGGCTTCAGGGCGTCCTGGGCCTTGCCAAACTGCGTCGCACTCCAACGAACGTCCAGCGGCGTGGCATCGACCCGCGCCACTGATGCGATGAGCGGATCGACCGCAGCTAGTACTTGATCCTCGGCGCGCGTAAACCCGAGCCGCTTGGCGGCCCCCGGCAACACGGAACCCAGCAGGCTGTTGCCGCAACGCAGATGGTGGGCCAAGAAGCTTAGCGGCGCACCGGGCGTGAATGTGTGCAACCACAGACCCGCCTGAATCAGCTCAACTGCCAACGGATCCTCGGACACACCAAAGACCGTGCGCCGAGCCACCAACCGCGACAGCAGCGTCGCATCGGTTAGCTCACCAGGCTCCATTTGGATCCCCTGGCGCCCCGCCTCCTCGACAATGTCGCGCCGCAGGTCGCCGAGCTGCCGGTAGATCGGGTTCCAATCCCTTGGGACGTCCGGATGGCCGGCATGATACGCTTGCAGTCGATCAATAATGCCGTCAGTCAGCACATCCACCGCACTCATCAAGACCTCGCCGGCCCCCATCGCAGGGTCGCAAACTTGAATGCCGAGGAAGACCTCGCGCGCCGCCCGGGACGCGGCATCCCATTCCGCGTGGAGGGCGCTGCGCTTGGTGCGGTCCAGAGCCCTCCGCAGCTTCTTCCGCAAGACGACAACCTGATCCATGGCGTCGGCAAAGAGCTGGTCGCGGGCCCGCAAGACGGGACCCAAAGCCTGCTCTACCGCAGGCTTGACCACATAGTCCGGCAGCGCCGCCCGGAGAACGCGTTCTCCGCCCTGACGCGTCACCATCACCTCACCCAACTCAGGGTTGACCACCGTAATCTGGCTGCCTAGCAAGGACCACGCCACCTGCACGAGATCGCGCGCATCCAATGCCGTGTAGTCGATTCCCCGGAACAGCGCATCAAGGGCCAGCGCCAGCGCCTCATCGCTGAGCTTGGTCTTCGCCAGGAATGCATGGTCGGGCTCCTCGGGGTCAAAGAAGAGCCGGCCATAGCTGGGCAAGCCTTTCTCCGGATCGCCCTTGCTGACGCGATGCAGTAAGGAAAGGATAATGTCGTAATGCGGCGTCGTGTAGACCCCGTCGTTGAGCGGCAGCTTCCGGCTCACGCGCTCCGCTGCCCACTCCGCCTGAGCTGTCAGACTGTGCGGGCGGTAATCCGGATCACTCAGCGGCAGCAGATCGCGAGCCTCCGCGATCAGCAAGAAGAGCATCCGCGCCAAGAGCTGGACGCTGGCGCGCCGGACCTCGCCCAAAGTCGCGGCAGTCTCAGCTTCGATGCCGGTCCGCTGATGCCGATAGCTCACAAACCCACCGGCAATCGCAGGCAATGCCGTGGTCAGAAGGCGCTCACGCAGGACATCGCGCACTTGTTGACCGGCCTGCGGCTCGAGCTCGCGCAGGCTTGCGAGCAGGCAACGACCATCCGCGCCGGGCAGATAGGAGGCCTGACGGAAGAGCAGCCACCAGCGGCGGAACACCTCCCAGCGATCCTTGTCCGGCGCCTCTCTCGGCCGCAGACCATCAAAGACATGCGCCAGATCCACCTCGTAAAATGCACGCGACAAGCTGTTGGCATCGCGGCTGAAGAGACGCCAGACGCGCCCGTTGGTCAGTACTCCCCACTGCACATCCGTGCGGCGGAGCTCGCCCACCATCTGGTGGGCCGGAGCAACGGTGTCTGTGTCACCGGCCGCACCGCCCCCCCCCGGAGTGAGTGCGTGATCCAACGCCCGTCCCCACGACGTGGCCTGCACCATCGCCAGGACCCAGGGAGTCATCGCTTCACCCTCCTCATACTGGATATACAGCTCGGAGGCAGCGAAGTCATCGGCACAGAGGGCATACAACCCATCCGGTTGATCCTGGGTCGGCAGCGGGACACTGGACCAACCCAAAGCCCGCAGCAGCGGCTGCAGGAACGCGCGAGACACCTGAGCGGTGTCCCACACGGCGTCGTGCTGCTCGGCCCGCGCCCACAGCGATCTCACCGTATCGAAGACAGTGCGAGCGGGATCAAGCCATTCAGGATTCGACGAGAGCTCGCCATCAAGGCGGTCAGTGGTAAGAAGGACTTCGGCCGACTTGCGGCCCGCCAGGCCCGGCACCGGCAGCGGCTCGCTGACCCGGGAGAGCGGAACTTGATCGAAGAGTGCGTCCAGCAGCACGGCCAAGGCGGCATCCAGCACATCGGGACTCATCGGCGGGAAAAACTCGCGCAGACACCCGTACTCGCCTTCACTGTCATAGAGCGTGATAAAGCGAGGATCTGAGACAAGGGCCTTGCGCACTTGCCGCACCATCTCTTCTACCTGGCCGACCAGCAGCATCTCGACGGTGTCGTCAGTCACCAGCTCCGGCCTGGCGATCTCAGGTGCACCTTGCACCCGGCCAGCAATGCGGATAATGTCGCCACCGCGCATGCGCAGGGAGAGGATCTCGAAGCTGCCCTGCACATCGTTGGAACCGCTCTCCACAGAGAGAATATCGCCCACGCGCCCGTCCAGGAGGCGCACGCGCTCCTCCTTCCGGTAGCTCCTGCCGGCCGCATAGGTGCGCAGGTTACCATTGCTGACCACCATCGCGCGCACGGCTTGTCGCGCCAGCATGTCGATAGCGACCGGCCGATCAGCCTCACGGATATACGTCGCCAGCCAGTCCAGGTCCATCGAGGCTGGTTGGGAGAGTCCGCCGGTCGTAGTGATCGTCATGCTCGGCACACGATATGACATAGAAGCCGATGCTCCCTTCCAGCTCAAGATATGCCTGCGAGTAGCGCGGCGGGCAGTCGGTGCGGCCTGCAGGGCGGTCACACTCCAGGAGCGGTGTTAGCGGGCGAGCACCAAGGGCAGCAGGCCCAATGACCAGAGACGCTGCACCGTTGCCGCGTCCAGTGCATCACCAGGTTCACACAGCACAGCCCACGTCTCGGGATCGAAGGCCGCCAACCGCGCCGTGTAGT
>JAGHDT010000238.1 GCA_021159805.1 Anaerolineae bacterium | reverse complement strand
GTAGCAGGCCGGTCTGCTGTGTCTCCGTGATCCAGGAGAGGGTCAACGTGACGGGCGCGGTGCGCAGCGTCAGGCCGGGTGTCACGACGCCACTCCCGCTCTCCAACGTCAGGGTGATAGGATTGGGGGTCTCCAGGTTGACGAAGACCGTCTGTGTGATGCGTGCTGTGTGGCCGGCAGCATCGGTTGCGCGCGCGGTGATGCTATAGTTCTTGCCCTCCGGCTCCTCGCCGAGATACCAATCGAGCTGCCAGTCCGTGCCGTAGAGGGAAGCCTCTTGCCATTCTTCATCCTCGATCTTGACCTCAACTGTGCTGACGCCGTTGGTGTCGGTTGCCCCGCCGGTCAGGGCGACGCGGTTCTGGCTCAGCCGGTGCGTTGTGGTCAGCACCAGCGGGTCGATGTTGATGATCGGTGGCGTGATGTCGACTATCACTTTGACGGGGCGTTCGAAATCCTGCCCCTTGTTGTTCGAGTCAATCGCGTGTGTGGTGAGAACGTGCTCTCCCTCGGTAGGTGCAGGCCACGTTGACGTCCACGTCGTGTTCGTGACGCTGAGAGAGGGCCAATGTTTCGTGTCGATGACAAGGTTATCCACCTTGACCGTCATTGTCTCGAGATAGTCCCTCGCGTAGGCACTTCCTTCAAGCAGCAAGGGGGCGGTGCTCGTGATGATCGAGTTCAGGGTGGGGGTCAGAACGCCGGAGTCGATGGGCGACAGCCACACAATCTCTGAGGCTTCGCCGACGGCCTGCGCACAGTGACCGTAGATGTCACACGCTCTCGTCGTCGAGTCGGCGAGAGCGGGGCCGACGACCGTGCAGGAGGCCTCCAGTCTGTAGAGCCGGTTGGTGTCGGTGAAGGTCTCGGCATACCAGGGTGATACTTCATGATAGTATGTCGACGTATAGACGGTTGCCGCCGGCGGCAACGTCTGACAGGGACATGAGAAGTTATCCTCCGGATGCTCCTCGGAGGTGTTCACAAGGTTGAAGTCGCGCGCACGGCACGTGTAGGTGGTCTTAATGCTTAGATAGGATGTCTCTTCCTCCACGATCGTCTCGACGCGGGGCGCCCGGGTGTCGATCTCGCCGTTCCACACCTCCCAGTCGCTGCCCGGTGTGTTGCTGAAGACGTCGCTGGGGTGCAGACCAACCACGTAGAGACCTTCAAGGCTTGTAGGTACCTTGAGCTGCCAATCGGCCTCGATCACGCCGTCGCCGCTCTTGGACAGCGTCGCATCGCCGTAGAACGCGGTGACTTCTTCGGCCGTCAGTGCCCGGTTATAGACGGTGACTTCGTCGATTTCACCTCGGAAGAACTCACTTGTGTGTTCATCATCCCATTCCTGGCCGATGCTGAAGCGCCCGTTCGGGTCGGGACGGACTGAGGTCTCGGCCGTCGATCCAGACCTCACCCTCGCCGACGGTATCGCGGAATTGGTCGGAGATATCCAGAGTGACACCGGAAGGCAGCTCCCCTTGCTTGCGGAGTTGGTCCTCCAGCTGATCACGCATGTACGCCGCGAGCTCTGGACCGTTGAGGTCGAAGGCGTACCTTGTGTAGGAGGTTGGTTGTTGAGAGTCAGGAGTAAGGAGTAACGGAACTGGCGCTTACTGTGGTCTCCTTACCGCTTACTCCTGTTGATGTGTCGAGGTCCGACGGGGCGACCGTCTCGATCTCCCGCACATTCCTCGCCCCCGCGAGATAGGCCATCAGATCGCTGCCGGGAGCGAAGGCTCCAGAGAAATCGTCGATCTCCTGCCAGGTGCCGTCTATGGGGCGCCCATAGGCACTGGTGTCCTCGATGCGCACTTCGATGCCATCGCGGCGGTTCAGGAGGCTCCCGCCCCGTTGGTACAGAACCATCTGCAGCGAACGCTCTGGCAGGTTGGTGTCGCCTTCCAGGTAGATGTGCTGCTGTGTACTGCTCCTACCCACATTGGCGACCGTCGGCGCTGGATGCGTCGTCTCGATCACCGTCGTCGCGAAGTGGTAGACGCCTGAACTCTGCGCGCGCTGCCAGGCTGCGGTCACCGGGTCGCGCGCCGCGATCGCTGCGAGGGGAGGTGCAACGCCGGCTGCTGCCCGGAACGGCAGGATAAGCAGGACTACGGCGACAAGCAGGATCGTGACTGACGACAGTGTGCGAAACGCGCGTCTTGTAAGCGGCATGTGAACGGCTCCTTACGTGGTGAGACGTGTGATGTTCGATTGGACGCTGCCGGTGGGTCTGTTGAGTTCACTGAGAACCCGATAGGTCCGTTCAGAGAGAGATGCAGGGCACAATACTTCATGGCAGAGACGCTGCTGAATCCCTGTCGGAGGATCTCCTCGACTCGTGACCGCGAATCAACGCTGGCGTTGCTGTGAATTCGCCAGTGCCGACAGGTAGGGCACACAATGGGCAGCAGCATACCACAGATCTCGATTTCCACACGGATGGTTGGTCACACTGCGACAATTCCACCTGGATTCCGGCGTTGTGCTCCGTTGCCGGCTGCGGGTTGCAGGCGATGAGGTTTGGCGCTATAACGTAGGCACGTGTGAATGTGGATTCTGCGGCGGGCCACCAGCCTGCGCTGGAATCCCTGCTACAAAGGAGTGGCAATGCCATCGCGACCCAATGTTCTCTTTGTCATGACCGATCAGCAGCGTTTCGACACCATCTCGGCGTTGAACAATGATGATATCTATACACCGAATCTCGACCGCCTGACGCGCCGTGGGTTGACTTTCACCCATGCTTACTCGACGTGCCCCGTCTGTGTGCCGGCCCGGTACACGGTGCGGACCGGGTGCGAGCCGCCCACCACGCGGGTTTTCAGCAATGGGAGATCTCAGCCGGTCGAGGGCCAGGCGGAGAGCATGGAAGGGCGCTGCGGGGATTACTTGGCGCGGACGATGCACAAGCTGGGCTACCGAACGTTCGGAATCGGCAAGTTTCACACGCAGCCCTGGGATGAGGAATTAGGTTACGAGGTCCATCTCCACAGCGAGGAGCTGTACGGAAACCCCGACCAGCGTGTGCGTGATGCCTACGCTGGCTGGATCGCCAAGGAGCATCCCGAGTACAATTACATCGAAGCGCTGATGGGCGAACGCACGGAGATGTACTATATGCCGCAGGTCAGCCCGATGCCCGCTGAGATCACCGTCGAGCGGTGGGCGGCGGACCGTGCGGTGGAGCAGCTCGATGTGGATGACGCGCGGCCATACTTTGGCTTTGTCTCGTTTATCGGGCCGCATCCACCTTTCGCGCCGCCGGTGCCCTTCAACCGCATGTACGATCCGGATCGCATGCCCACGCCCGTCCGCGGTGACCGCGAGACGGATCAAATGGACGAGCAGATCCCCTGGATGAACTACCTGATCTGGGCCGATGACATCAGTGACGCCAGGGCGCAGGCGCTGCGGGCGCGGTACTATGGCGAGATCAGCTATATCGATGATTGCCTGGGACTCATTCTCGACGCAGTGGATGCGCGCGCGGATGCGGACAATACGGTCATCTGCTTCTTCGCCGACCACGGCGATCACCTGGGCGATCACCACGCGTGGCAGAAGGAGAGTTTCTTCGAGCAGTCGACGCACGTGCCTTTCCTGGTCAGTTGGCCCGCGACGCTGCCGGCCGGCGACGTGCGGGAGGAGTTGGTCTGCCTGACGGATCTTTTCGGCCTCGCGACCCACGCGGCAGGAGCGACCGAGATACGTGACGGCATCGATGTATTGGGTG
>JAGHDT010000218.1 GCA_021159805.1 Anaerolineae bacterium | reverse complement strand
GTGGGGGCTACCCGCTGATCGTCCCTGCGCCTTCGACGATTGCGGAGTGTGCTATGCTGACCGTGGAGGCCTTCAGGCTGGCAGCACAGTTCCGTGCCCCGGTCGTGGTGTTGACCGACAAGGGGCTGAACCTGACCCGGGCGACGGTCGATCTGTCGGAGTTTGCGGAGCTTGAAGCGCAAGGGGCTCCGCTGCCCTCCGGGGCGCCAGGGCAGTTGGGCGCCGGCGAGCCGGTACGATTCACGGGCTCAACGCACGATGAGCGCAAGATGATGACCAAGGACCCCATCAAGATCGAGGCGCTGAACCGTCGGCTGTTGACCAAGTATGACGCTCACCGGCAGGCGCTGGAGCGCGTGGCGCTGGATCTCGATGTGGGATGTGGCGAAACCAGCGGAACGCTTCTTATTTCTTATGGCACCGCAGCAGGTGCCGTGCGAGCTGCTGTAACGCTCGCGCGTGGCCTGGGGCGATGCGTCTCGACGGCCGTTGTCCAGAGCTTGTGGCCCGTACCGGAGGGTCCACTGCGTCGCGCGGCCGAGACCGCGTCGCGTGTCGTGGTCGTTGAGCTTAATCCCGGACTCTACGCACGTGAGGTACGCTGCCTCTTTTCTAACCGTGAGGTGGTGAGTCTCTCCCGCGTGGATGGGCAGTTGATCACGCCGGAAGACGTGGTCGCTGTGTGTCTGTGAGGTGACGATGGAAGCTGTGCCCCTGGCTGTTGAGACGGATTTCGATGTGCGCTACGCCGAGACGGATGCGATGGGCATCGTGCACCATTCGGCCTACATTGTCTGGTTTGAGGAAGGGCGCAGTGCGTGGTTCCGCGAGCGTCTGGCGGATCACCGAGGGTATGCGCTCATGGAGGACGAAGGCTATTTCTTTGCGGTGACGGGTGTCAGCGCCAGGTATGTGGCGGCGGCCCGGTATGGTGACCGTATCCGAGTGCGGACCTGGATTTCTGCCGTTCGCAGCCGGGGTATGACTGTCTCCTATCGCGTGAGCAATGTTGCGACGGGGCAGCTGTTGTGCAAGGGCCAGACGACGCACGTCTGTTTGGACCAACATGGCCACGTGGTGGCCATCCCGGTTCATTGGGCCGCCAAACTTCTCTCATAGGACTGGTTGAGACAACCATGCTGACATACATCCTCCCGTTGGCGATCTCTCTGTTGGGTTTGGTGGTCGGAACGGTTGCCGTCCATCTGGCCGAGGCGGTGCTGGCCAAGCGCAAATTGGCGGCCCCACACTGTCCCTACTGTGCCACTACGTTGGCGCCGGTGCAGTGGAGCGCGACGCTGGCTCTGTTCACTGGGCAAGGGCGCTGCCGCGGCTGCGGCAAGTTCCTGCGTGTCCCGCGCTTGTTAGGGGAGCTGTTCCTGGCGCTGGCCTGGGGACTGGTCGTCGCTAAGGTCGGTCTGAGTCTACGCACACTCCTCGTTATGGCATCGCTGATCCCGCAGACGATGATCCTGGTGACGGACCTCGAGGTGAAGCTGGTACCGAGCCGCATCATACTCCCGGCGCTGGCCTTCATGCTGGCTATCGGTGTGGTGGCCGGCCCGGCGCTGCCGGACCTGACAGGGTGGCGCTGGTGGCAGACGCTCGCCGGTGCCGCAGTGGGCTTTGTCGTCTTCCGGGTCTTGGTCTGGGTCGGCGTGGCCATCTTCGGTGAGGGTGCGCTGGGTGAGGGGGATATCACGCTGGCTGCCTACGTTGGCGCGGTCGTCGGCTTTCCCATGGTCTTCGAATCGCTGGTCTTGGCCTTTGCCCTGGGCGGCGTCGGTGCCCTCCTGGTGTTGCTGACTCGGCGCGGCAAGTTGGGCACTGCCATTCCCTACGGGCCGTACATTATCCTCGGGTGCGCGATGACGCAGCTGTGGAGTGTGGAGATATTGGAGTGGTTCTGGAGATGAAACAAAATGTACCCCCGCCCAGACTCGAACTGGGATAACAGACTTAGGAGGTCTGTGTTCTATCCAATTGGACTACGGGGGCACAACGTCGCTATTATAACATCAGGGCGTTTTGGAAGCAAGGTTAAGCAGCCTGTCGGACGTGTTTTGATTTGGGGCGAGTTTCTGGGATAGAGGCTGCGGTCATATCAGCGGGCTGTATGTTGCTCAGCCGTTGTCGCGCCCGGCTTGGGCCCGCGCTTGCCTTTCCCGGTAGAGACGTCTCAGCGAACCCCTGGGATTTGTGGCGTCTTTTCTGTGCAGACACTGGTGCGGTCGACAAGGGCGCAACCCGAAGAAGACGATCCACCGGATCGTCTGTACGAAATGCCTTCTCTGCGTGGACACCGGTGTGATTGAGAAGGTTGGAACCCGAAGAAGACGTGGCACCGCCACGTCTCTACGAAATGGTTGGCTCAATCGGCGGCTGCTCACCCCGACACTCTTGGACAGCGGGCCATGGTTGTGCAGATTTCCATCTGGCTCTTGTCCCCAAACCAAAGACGCACCCCAGCCTAGCTGCTGGATTGCGCCGCGTGCACAAGGGGGCAATCGCCACATACTTGTTTCTGAGCGGTCTGCCGTCGAGATGGCAGCTGCAGACCCGCCTAGCCGCTCCGCATGGGTCTTTGGGCGGCGCAACGTCACGAGATGAGAGACCTTCAGTCACAATGGTGAGGCCGATCGATTATGCAGTACCGTTTTGCCAAAGAGAGACGGGATTACTCTGACTATTCGAGCGGCAGAGTTTTCTATGGCCTGCCCGGACACCCCGCCTTTCCTGTGAGGTTGGCGAGTGAGATCTTCCAGCGCTGTGTGGCGCTCCGTGAAGCCCAGGGGGCCACAGGGCCCTGCGTTCTCTACGACCCCTGCTGTGGTGGTGCCTACCACTTGAGCACGCTGGCCTATCTGCACTGGAATGCCATCGGCGAGATCATTGGTTCGGATGTGGATGAGG
>JAGHDT010000137.1 GCA_021159805.1 Anaerolineae bacterium | reverse complement strand
GGACAATGCAGATCGAGTGCAACCTTCAGTTTGCCTTCGGACCACGCCGGAACAAAAGCGCGAAGCGCGCCCGTCGTAGCGTGGACACTGTCGCCGTCATAGTCCCTGTTATGATCGCGGGGATACCGCAGCTTACCCTGGTCGCCCTCCTCCACCCCGTCCTTGTCAACGAAGGGGACGACCAGGAACTCAACGTTGTCCCGCAGCCACCCCCCGGCGGCGTCACCTTGGGCCTCGGCTGCCAACACCGTCTCCATCAACCCCTCCAGCACATAGGAGGCGATGCTCTCGCACGCGTGATGGCGGCAGGTCAGCAGTACCCGGTGCACGGCCCGCCCATCGAGGCGCCCGATGTGCAGCAGCTCAGCCTCACGCCCCTTGCGGGTCCTGCAGAGAACTTCCGATCGCAGCCTCGTGGAATTGGGGAATCGTGCGCGAAATCTGTCCAGATCTGCCTCTGTGTACGGCAACGCGAAGGCGAAGCGCACCTCGTGGTCCTCCGGCGCGAACGTATGAGTGAAGGCCGTGTCTCTGACAGCGTCACGGCCCAGCCATCGCCAACTCGCGCCGCCATTGGTGCTGACGGCAGGGCCACGCGTGCCGATCACATCACCCTGGGTGAACTGAAAGGTGAGCGTACGGGATGCGCCACCCCTCACTCGAAAGTGCCAATAGAACCACCATTCGGTGGTATCGCGCAGATCCTGGTGGACAAGAACAGAATTCCCATCGATTCGCTCCAGAACAACGTTGCCGCCGGGGAAATCGGCGTCTACACTCAGTGCTCGCCCCACTTCCGGCTGCGCCTTGGACGCGACATTCATGTTCATAGTATGCATTGTACCACCGCCGGTAGGCCAACACAAAAAGCACGCTCGATAACCCTGGCGGCGTGGCGGGACGAGAACCCAGAGCTCTGCTTCCATCGCCGCACCGTGGCAGTCTGCATCTTGCCCGCATCTCCGGGCGAGGAAACGATTGGGGCCCGCAAGCCCTTGCAGTGCTCGCCACCGCCAGAGGGAGAACTGCCAAGCCGCGCACCTGGCTGGATGTCTTGTCCCATCCCGAAATACACCGGTTGCCGGTCCGGCAAAGAAGCGTAGAATCAGGCCATAATCTAGTTCTTACAGGAGTCTCCTATGCGCCGCTACGGACCGATGCTGCTGGTCCCGGGACTCATTCTGCTCAGCCTCGTGATAGGATGCTCCAGAGCAGCGCCTGGCGGCGGGCCGGTGGATGAGGTTCCGGTGTCCTCAACCGTCACCATTGTCGACGCCCTGGGCCGGTCGGTGAGTTGGGACAGCCCGCCACAGCGCATTGTTATTGCGGGCAAGTCCAACTTCTTTCTAAACGATGCCGTCTACGTCTTCCCGTCGGCGCCGGAGCGTGTCGTGGCCTTGACAAAGGCCAGACAGACGACAGCCCCCTTTCTGGCCCTCCTGGACCCTGACTATACCGGCAAACTCATCCTGTCACCTGAATCCACAGCCGAGGAGATCGCCACAACTCAGCCGGATGTCGTCTTGCTCAAGCGGTTCATGCGTGAATCGGTGGGAGAGGCACTTGAGACGCTGGGGATCCCCGTCGTCTATCTGGATCTGGAGACGCCGGGGCAGTATAAGCGCGATCTGGCGGTCCTGGGTCAGATATTCGACGACCCCGACCGGGCGCAGGCTGTGTGGGAGTTCTATGAGTCGCGTATGTCACGCATCCAGGAGACTCTGGCAGATCTCGCCGCCTCAGAAAACCCCACCGTTCTCGTGGTACAGTTCAACGCCAAAGGTGGCGAGGTCGCGTTTGAGGTGCCGCCTGAGTCCTGGATTCAGACGCAGATGCTCACACTGGCCGGTGGTCGCCCAGTCTGGACAGAAGGGGACCAAGGGGGATGGACCGTCGTCAACCTGGAGCAAATCGCGGCCTGGAACCCGGATGTGATCCTGGTGATCAGCTACTTCGAGCCGGTCGACACCGTCGTGTCAACGCTGAAGAGCGACGCTACCTGGCAGGGACTCACAGCCGTGGCAGAAGGACGCATCTTCGGCTTCCCCGGAGATTACTACAGCTGGGACCAGCCCGATACTCGCTGGATCCTCGGCTTGATATGGATGGCGCGCACGCTGCACCCAGACCGCTTTGCGGATCTGGACGTGGGCGACGAGATCAACGATTTCTATACCCGGCTCTACGGACTGGATGCCCAGACTATTGATCACGGAATCCTGCCGCTGCTGCAGGGCGACGTGACACCTTAAGACACGGGCTTACCACCCCTCACACATCATGCGCCAACGCCCCGCCATGACCACAGCCGGCCAATCCCACACGCCAGTGTTGCCCAAGAGCAACAGACTACGCCGGCGCTTCCTGAGTTTGGGCGCGCTCCTTATCATCACGATCGCCGTCTCTATCTTCCTTGGCCGTTACCCCGAACCCTACTGGATGCCTCCTCGGTTGCTGTGGGAGGATCCCCTCGCCCAGCGACTGGTGCTCAATCTGCGCATTCCCAGGATCCTGGCAGCGTGTCTCCTGGGAATGGTACTCTCGGTCGCGGGCACGGTCCTGCAGATGCTCTTCCACAATCCCTTGGTAGAGCCTGGATTTCTGGGCGTCTCCCAGGGCGCCGCGTTCGGCGCAGCTTTGGGCATCATCGTACTCGGTGCATCGCCTTTGGCCCTACAAGCGATGGCCGCCGCTTTCGCGCTGCTGGGCCTGGGGCTTTCAGCTGCACTAGCGCGCAAGATGCGCTTTGGCGGCTGGACCCTGCGCCTGATCCTGGCGGGTATCGCCGTCAGCGCCCTCTTCTCGGCCGGAGTGGGATTGCTGAAATACGTCGCCGATCCTCTCACGCAGCTCCCGGAGTTGGTCTTCTGGCTCCTCGGCGCGCTCTGGTCCATCACGTGGACCGACACCCTATCCATCCTGCCGGTTGCCGTCATCGCTCTGGTGGTGGCGCTGCTGATGCGCTGGAGACTCAACATACTCGCTCTGGACGACCACACCGCCCTATCCCTGGGCAGTGCCCCGGATCGGGAGCGCACCGTATTGCTGGTCATCGTCGTGGCCGCCACCGCCGCGGTCGTCTCTGTTGCCGGCATCGTCAACTGGGTGGGCCTGATCGTGCCGCAGCTCGCGCGCCGCATCTTCGGCGCGGATGCGCAGCGTGCCCTGCCCGGCTCGCTGCTGCTGGGCGGCATCTTCGCCGTCGTCTGTGATGACATCGCCCGCGTGGCTTTTGTTGGCGAGATCCCCCTGGGCATCCTGACATCGCTCCTGGGTGCGCTCCTCTTCGCCGCGCTGATGATCTCACCCCAACGCTCACAGCCACAGACACAGGACACACCAGCCGCGGGAGGCAGACGCGAGTGAATCCCCCAACGATCTCACTCTCGAATGTCGCCTTCAGCTACACGGGCACGACGCACACACTCTTTGAGGGACTATCACTGGACATCCCGCCGGGCACGACCACGGCTGTCCTGGGGCCCAATGGCTCCGGCAAGACCACGCTGCTGCACCTCATCCTGGGATTCGTGGCCCCCAGCGACGGTGTTGTGCTCCTCGCACAGCGTCCCCGGCAACTCTACAGCCGCAGGGATCTGGGAAAGCTCATCGGGCTCGTCTCACAGAACGAGAGTGTCCCCTTCAACTTCACGGTACTGGACTACGTGCTATTGGGGCGCGCTCCCCACCTGCAGCTTCTGCAGACACCGGGTGAGGCGGATATCATCGTGGCGCAAGAGGTGTTGGCGGAGACCGGGCTGGCGCACCTGGAAGATCGCTCGATTCAATCACTCAGTGGAGGAGAGCGACAACTGGTGATGATCGCGCGGGCGCTTGCGCAGCGCCCACGCATACTCCTGCTGGATGAGCCAACCTCACACCTCGACCTGGGGAACAAAGGGCTGGTCCTGAACATCATCAAACGGCAGACGGCGCGGGGCGTGACAACCGTCTTCACCACGCACGAGCCGGACTTGGCGGAATCCGTCGCCGCCTTTGTGGTGCTGATGCGCAACGGCATGGTGCTGGCCGCCGGCCCCACGCACGAGATCCTGACCGCGCCGAACCTCACCCAGACCTACGGCGTTCCGGTGGACGTCGTCGAGATCGCAGGCCGCCGGGTGATTCTTAGCTGAAGCTAAGCCTCCAAGGCCGGCTCACCATCTGCCGTTGGTCAGACTCTGCTCCCAGATGCGCAAGCCGTAGCGGCTCAGATAGATGGGGATGTTGCGATAGAGCGCGTTCTCAGTCTCGGTCGCCCGGATCATCTCACGCTTGACGTAGGACTGCGGCGGGCAGAGCAGGGTCACCGACCCACCTTCGCCGCCTGCACCGTTCACCTTCCAGCCGATCGCGCCGTATGACGCAGCAATCTCGATCACCTGCCGCGCGTCTTGGCTGATCAGGTCCGGATGAAGCCGGCCCTGCGCCGCGGTGTTCTCCTGCATCGCCTCGCCTAACGCCACGAAGTCGCCTGCATAGACCGCGTCGCGGGACTTCTCCGCCGTCGACCTCAAGTCCTGCAAGCGCTGCGTGTCAGGCCCCTCGCTCTCCAATTCAGCGATCACCTTCTCGTGGACGTGCGACGAGACGTGAGATTTACCGAGGAAGATCAGCGCTAACCGGCGCTCCAACTCCCACCAGGTGCTGTTGGACACGAAAATCGGTGAGACGGAAGCATGCGGATACTCGAACATCTCGATGTAGTTGATGCCGCCGTAGGCCGAGCAGAGCTGATCCTGGATGCCGGACTGCTGCTTCAGCATCTCGACTTCCACCGCGTGCGCGGCATAGGCCACCTGGTGAGGACTCATCTGTCCGGGTGTGAGCCGATCCAGCGCGCCGATCAGAGCCACGGTGACGGCTGCCGAGGTGCCCGTGGAGCACCCGCTGGGCGCCTCGGAGTAGATTGTAGCCTGGATCGCTACATCATCCGGCACCCCCATACGCCCAATGGCAGCCTCCAGCAGTGGGTGATGGTCCCAGCCGGGAGCATCCGGATTCACGACGAAGCGCTCGCCGTAGTTCTCGGCATAGAGGACAACGCGGTCCTCCCCGGTCTTGGCGGGGTAGACCTCAATCTGGACCTCAACATATGGGTAAACACCGATATTGAAGATCTTGCCATACTCAGCGAACCACGTATCAGTCCAGCCGCCGTTATCGCAGATTCGAATGGGAGCTACACTGTTGATGACGCGCAAGGGGCGTCGTTTTTCTTCGTTCATCTCTCTCTCCTGGCACCGTGCCAACTCGGCCAGTGCAGCTTGCCAAGGGATCACGGGCCCTAGTGGTTCGGACTATGCGTGGTCCGAACCACGGTCCAATCCAGATGTCGCCTGCTCATTATAGCCACAAACAGCAAGAGCAACACAACACGACAGCGCACACACCACATCGCAGCCACTACGACGCCCGCCATATCGATGATACGCCGCCGTTCTGGGAGGCTTATCTGGCCCTTGCGTCGGTCGGGTGCGTTCTAGTTTGGGGCGTAAGCCAGATGGAAACCTGCACACCCGTGACCCGTTGGCCAGAAGTGTCGCGGGGAGCAGCCGCTGATCCAGCACCCAATTCGTACGGACGACCCGGTGGGTCGTCTTCTTCGGGCTCCAACCTTCTCTATCACGCCTGTGTCTGTGCAGGAAGGACGCCACAGTTCCCCGGAGTTCGCGAACCCCAGGGTTCGCTGAGACGTCTCTATCGGGAAAGGCAGGCGCCTGCCCAAGTCGGGCACGCTACGGGAGCAGCAATGTACAGCCCGCTCATATGGCCGCAGCTTCTAACTCAGAAACTCGCCCCCGAACTATAACGCACCCGAGTCGATCAACAGATAGGCGTAGTTTCCCAGAATTGCGTATACTGTGCGTGGGCCTGGGATGTCGTTCTATCGGAACCGGCAGAATGATTCTTGCTCATCCCACCTACGCACGAAACGTCCTATGATC
>JAGHDT010000493.1 GCA_021159805.1 Anaerolineae bacterium | reverse complement strand
TATTCAGCTGTTGTTGAATTCTTGAAAATGTATGTGGGATAGATATCTAGAAATTCAGGGATAGGAGAGAGATATGTATGTGGCTTCAGAGCAACGTTACGACAGGGCCGTCTACAACCGCTGCGGTCGCAGTGGGATCAAACTTCCGGCGATCTCGCTGGGGTTATGGCACAATTTCGCAGGTGTTGATGTCTATGAGAATTCGCGCGCGATGCTACTGAGGGCCTTTGACCTGGGGATCACGCATTTTGACCTGGCGAATAACTATGGACCGCCTCCTGGCTCTGCTGAGACGACCTTCGGCCGGGTGATGGCTCAGGATCTGGCGCCTTACCGCGATGAGCTGATGATTTCGTCAAAGGCCGGCTATGGTATGTGGGCCGGTCCCTACGGTGAGTGGGGCTCCCGCAAGTACCTGGTCGCGAGCCTGGACCAGAGTCTCAAGCGCATGGGGCTGGACTATGTTGATATCTTCTACAGCCACCGCCCCGATCCCGAAACGCCTCTTGAGGAGACCATGGGGGCGCTCGACTTCATCGTGCGCAGTGGGCGTGCGCTGTACGCGGGCATCTCCAACTACAGTCCGGAACAGACGCGCCGCGCTGCTGAGATCCTCGAAGATCTCGGGACGCCGTGTCTGATTCACCAGCCATCGTACAGTATGTCCAACCGCTGGGTCGAGGATGGGCTGTTGGACGTTCTGGAGGAGAAGGGCATCGGCGCGATCTGCTTCTCGCCGCTCGCGCAGGGGTTGTTAACGGGCAAATATCTCGGCGGAGATATTCCCGAGGGGTCCCGGGCGTCGAAACCCCACGGCTTCCTGCGACCGTCGCACGTCACTGATGAGAAGCTGGCCAAGGTGCGCAAGCTGAAGGTGATCGCGGACGCACGCGGTCAGACGATGGCCCAACTGGCGTTGGCCTGGGTTCTGCGTCATCCGGCTGTGACCTCGGCCCTGATCGGCGCGAGCCGTATCAGCCAGATCGAGGATTGCGTCGCCGCGGCGGACAACCTGTCGTTTGGCGACGAGGAGCTCCAGGCTATTGAGACGATCCTCAGAGACGATGCCTAGCACGGTGAGTCAGGTGGGTCAAGTCCCGCTCGTGGGCGGCACGCCGCGGGAGCGGTTTGCCGCGACTCTTGACGGGCGACCGCTTGTGGGGCGGGTCCCCCATTTCGAGTTAGTCTTCTTTCTCACCATGGAGGCTTTTGGCAAGGTTCACCCGAGCCACCGAAGCTACTCCCAGTGGGGGCAGATGTCCGAGTTGGAGAAGCGGCTGCATCGCGAGGATATGGCCGATCTCTTCATCGACACCGCGGAGCGGTATGGTCACGACGCTATCTTCCTGCATCCCAACCCGGGCAGTGAGGAAGAGATCCTGCGTATGGTCGATCTGGTGCGCGAGAAAACTGGCGGCCGCTACTTTCTGATGATTCACGGTGACGCCACGTACAGCATTCCTGATGGCGAAGGCATGGCGAGGTTCTCCTATCGCACCGTGGACGACCCCGAGGGACTGAAGGAACAGGCCGCGGCTATGGTGGATGGCGCGTTGGCGAGGGCCGAACGTATCGCCAAGCACGGCGGGCTGGATGGTTTCGCGCTCTGTTCGGACTATTGCTTCAATACCGGTCCCTTCCTGCGACCCAGCCAGTTCGCCGAGTTTATCACGCCCTATCTGGCACGTCTGACCAAGGGCTATCGTGACCTGGGCTTCTATGCGATCAAGCACACGGACGGCAACATTATGCCGATCTTGGATCAGTTGATAGAGACGGACCCGCACGCGTTGCATTCCCTAGATCCACAGGGCGGGGTGGATATCGCCGAGGTGAAGCGTATTTGCGGTGATCACATCACGCTGATCGGCAACGTCAACTGCGGCCTGATGGACACGGGGACGGACGATGAGGTTGTGGCGTCGGCGCGCTATGCGCTGCAGCACGGCATGCCCGGCGGACGCTACATCTTCTCCACAAGCAACTGTGTCTACACGGGGATGCGGCTTGAGCGCTATGAGCTGATCCTGGATGTGCTGGAGCGCGAAGGGCGATATGGGGCAGGGCACTAGGGGAAAGGGCAACAAGGGATAGGGTCACAAGGGACAAGGTACCAGAGGATGGGGTGCGATGGGCGAAGGTACCAGGGAAGCGGATTGGACTTTGTTGCTTCGCTTGGCCTTTGTCCCCTGGTATCCTATCCCTTCCGCACATTCACACACACAGGGAGTAGACGAAATGACCAGAAACGGTATGGGCACACACGTTGTGACGCAGATTGCGGTGGTGGTGAAGGATATGGACAAGGCAATTGGGGCTTACAGCCGGATCTTCGGGCTGCCAAAGCCGGATGTGATGCTCACGGACCCGACGAACGCGCGCGCGACCTATCGGGGCGTGCCGACGAATGCGCAGGCGAAGTTGGCCTTCTTCCATCTGGGCCAGGTTGACCTGGAACTGATCGAGCCGGTGGTTGGGGACAGTGTCTGGAGAGAGGTACTGGATAGGAGGGGCGAGGGCGTTCACCACATCGCTTTTCAGATCAAGGGGACTGATGGGGTGACTGACTTCCTCGACCAAAACGGTATCCCCACAATTCAGCAGGGGCAGTACACCGGCGGTATGTACACCTACGTGGACAGCGAACCCCAATTGGGCGTGATGCTGGAGCTGCTTGAAAACTTTGATCAGGATGCATAAGGAGGAAAGTGTGAACCAGCCGACTCACTACGATTGGGACAACCCTGCTGTCATCGCACGCAACCGGCTGCCACGGCACGCGTCGCTGGTGCCTTATGTGGATGTTGAGACTGCCCTGGAGGGTGAGCAAGATACCGCGGCTGTGGTATCGCTGAACGGGACGTGGACCTTCCGGCTCTATCCCAATCCAGATGCTGTGCCGGAAGGTTTTTTCACCGCCGACCACGACGTTGCAGACTGGTCCCCGATCGAGGTCCCTGGCAATTGGCAGACCCAGGGATTCGGACTGCCGATCTATACCAATGTCCAGTATCCTTTCCCCATAGACCCACGGTTTGGCGGTGCAATCGCCGCTATGTACGGGCAGAGGCCGCGGCCGCCGAGGCCGAGAAACATCGCTGAGCGATCTCTGCCGGCGGAATCGCACAGCTATCCATTGACAGTGCCCCATGATAACAATCCCACCGGCTGCTACCGCACGACCTTTGAGGTGCCGGCCGGATGGGAGGGGCGCGAGATCTTTATCCGCTTCGAGGGTGTGGATTCAGGGTTCCACCTCTGGCTTAACGGCGAGCCGATCGGCTACAGTCAAGGTAGCCGTATGCCCGCGGAGTTTTTCCTCACGCCCTATCTGCAGGCGGGTAAGAACACGTTGGCCCTTGAGGTCTACCGCTGGACGGACGGCGCTTATCTTGAGGATCAGGATTTCTGGCGGCTGAGTGGTATCTACCGCGATGTCGTTCTATGGTCGGTGCCTGCAGTCCACATCTGGGACGTCGCGGTGGTGACCGAACTGGACGCCGCCTACCTTGATGCCGATCTGGCCATCACCGTCGATCTCAAGAACCTGGGGGTTGAGAGTGTCTCGGGTTATGAGGTTGAGGCCTTGCTCTACAACGCCGCGGGAGCTTCGGTGGTCTCAACGGCAGGTCTGTTGGCGGATGGGTTGGCCGCGGGCGGTACCGGCAAGGTCGCCTTGATGGCACCGGTCGAGAAGCCTGACAAATGGTCCGCCGAGCGCCCTTCGCTCTACACGCTGCTGGTGTTCCTCCGCGACAGCTCGGGAAGAGTTGTGCAGGTCGAGCGCGCTCGGATTGGCTTCCGCAAGATAGAGTGGAAGAGCGGCGAGATCCGCGTCAATGGTGTTCCGGTGCTGATCCAGGGCGTCAACCGTCACGAGCACGATCCCGAGACCGGCCATACAGTCTCTGTCGCCTCGATGATGGCGGACATACGGCTGATGAAGCGTTTCAACATCAATTCGGTGCGGACGTGCCACTATCCAGATGATCCGCGCTGGTATGATTTGTGCGATGAGTATGGGCTCTACGTACTGGATGAGGCCAATATTGAGTCGCACGGGATATGGGACGTGCCGGCGAAGCTGCCGGCGTGGCACGAGGCTTTTGTCGATCGCGTGACGCGGATGGTGGCGCGGGACAAGAATCACCCGTCCATCATCGGTTGGTCCCTGGGGAACGAGGCCGGCTACGGCCCGAACTTCGTCGATTGCGCAAACTGGCTCCACGAGAACGAGCCGACCCGGTTCGTGCATTACCACCCCGGCTATGTTGACGAGGCATTGGATGTGATCTCGCTGATGTACCCGTCCATTGACAGTCTGGCGGAACACGCGACGTCTTCGACGTCGGCCGCGGATGAGACGGAGACGCGTCCGGTGATCATGTGCGAGTACGCGCACGCGATGGGCAACAGCCCCGGTGCCTTCAAGGAATACTGGGACGTTGTGAGGACTTACCCTCGTGCCGTTGGTGGCTATGTGTGGGACTGGGTTGATCAGGGGCTGACCCGCAGGACGGGGGATGGCGAGCTGTGGTATGCCTACGGGGGCGACTTCGGCGATGAGCCCAACGATAACAACTTCTGCCTCAACGGCTTGGTCTGGCCCGATCGTGTGCCCCATCCCTCGCTGTGGGAATACAAGAAGGTGCTCGAACCGGTGCTGGTGGAGGCTGTGGATCTGGCAGCTCGTACTGTGCGGATCACCAATCGCTATGCCTTCACGGACTTGAGTGGCTTGAACATTGCGTGGTCCGTGATGGCGGATGGTGAGACGCTGCAATCGGGCCGCCTCCCTCAGATATCGACGTCGCCGGGCGAGAGCGAGACCGTGAGCCTGGGCTACGTGCTACCGGATGCGGTACCGGGTACGGAAATGTGGCTCAAGCTATCGTTCACGCTGGCCGAATCTGAACCGATGATGCCCAAGGGGCATGAGGTTGCGTGGGCCCAGTTCCAGCTGCCCGTCTCTGCACCGGCCGAGACGGCGGCGGTTGCCAGCTTGCCGGTGATCGAGGTCGAGGAAGGTGCTGACGCGGTGGTTATCCGTGGCGTCGGCTT
>JAGHDT010000519.1 GCA_021159805.1 Anaerolineae bacterium | reverse complement strand
CGCGAGCGCCGCGGCCAGCCGCCTCACAACACTCTGGAACTCCTCGGCCTGAACACCGGCGGCTCGCGTCAGCTGCTGCCGGCTGGCCCGCAGATCCGTGGCCATCCCGCGCAGCCCCACAATGTTCGCCGCCACCCGCATTTCAGGGATACGCCGCCGCGGATCCGACGACATTGCGAGCGTCAACGTCGTCTGCAGAAACGGGCGCAACCCGCTCTCAGCCTCGCGCGCCGGACGAAGGAGCCCATCCGCACCGACGGCAACAAGATCGGCCAGCACTGACTCACGCCAGCTCAGCGGGCCCTGTTCCACCGCCGCCAGCACACCAGGCGAGACCTGGGTCAACAGCCGGCCCACACACTTGTCAATCTGCGAGGCCATGCGCCCCAGGGTCTCCGCCGCATCGCGCCCCTCCCGGGCCTTGGCAGCCGCGCCCCGCAGGCTGGGCAGACGTTGCCCCCGCGCGGCAGCTTCCCAGATCTCGCGTCGCGTGCCGATCTGGAAGCTCTGCGGCACCTCTGAGACGGGTCCCTCAGCAGTGGCCCTCCTCAACAGCCAGGTCAATATCTCCCGATGGACCCGGCCCATACCGCGCTTCAGCTTCCGCAGGTCCTCGATCGTGGCCTCACAACGTGCAATCGTCGCTTGCATCTCAGCCATTCGGGCACGCCCCTCGGACGAGGCCATCCTACGGGCGCGTCGGCGATCGAGCAAGGGCTGTTCACGCGCCACCAACGCGTACCACGCTTCACACAGCTCTGAAAGAGCCTCTATCTTGGGCTCAACATCAGCCGCATGGGCCGCAATCCTGGACGCCATCTCAGTCGCCGACCAACCGCGTCGCACGTAGCCTGTGAAGGTGCGACCATCGAGTGCGTCAGAGCCAGGATCAGATGCCTCCCCAACCCGGACCCCGTCTTCTGGCACGGTCCAGGCCTCAATAGCCTGCTCCAACGCCTGCAGTGTCTGCATCCCCTCGCGCACAGCCGGTTCCCAGATGCGCGCCCAGGCATCCGCACTATGCGCAGGCCGCGTCAGCAAATCCACCGCCGCGCCATCCGCGGTACCCGCGGCCGCGTCCGCAGCAACCGTGCGAAGGCCAACTAGAAACTGCCCAGTCTCCTGTAGCTCCGTTCGCAGCGCCTGCGCCGAGGACAAAGACAACGTCGCCGCCTGATGCGCGCGCTTGGCCTGCCTGACCGCGGCCTTCAGCGGCCGGCTCTCGCTTCCGTACCGGGCTCTGACCGTGTCGAATGCATCGACTTCCGTGCGGAGATGGACCAAGTGCTGAAGCTCAGCCAACCGGCCGTGCCGCGCGTCCAGATCCCCGCTACACTCAGTCGCCACGTTGTCGAGCCAGGTGCCGATGACGTAGTCCTCCAGGTAGGGTTTGCCCTCCTCCTCAACCCGCTCGGCCCGCCCGCGCCGCAGCGCTCGGATCGAAGGATGGTGCACCAGACGGCTCATAGCGTGGTCCACTGCCAGATTCGCCTGGGATGCGACCATTGTTCGGCCTCCGCGCATTGCCACCTGGTAACAGATCTCGGCTATGACCGTGGTTTTGCCGGTTCCCGGCGGCCCCTGAATCAGATAAAGATCCGGCGCATTGAGAGCCCCTTCGACAGCGCGCAGCTGACCCTCGTTCAGGCTCGGCTGGAGAAGTTCTTCGCGGGACAGATGGAGGGCAGTCTGGGGATCCGGCAACCCGGCCTCGTTGGCATCGAAAAGGAAATCGCCCAACCGGGGGTTCTTGCTGCGACCGCGCAGTAGTGACTCCAGCCCCCACCGCAGCCGCCGTACCTGCGCCAGCTCACCCAGTGCCTTGTAGGCCAGACGTCCCTTCTTCGGCAGTGCCGAGTGGCCGGCGGCGATCTGAGCCTTGGGATCGCCGCCCCCCAGTGCGGCTCCGCTTGTCCCTCGGGCGCCACGGTGCGCCGCGGCATCCTTGTCCAGGGCCACAGTCAGCCGAGTGCCTTGGAGCCCCTGAATCGTACCGATGACCTGGCTTCTGTCCCTGGCGTTTTGGTGATTCGCGCCGCGACCGTTGGCCGGCGCGCGCCCTATCTGCTCCGCGTCAGCTGTCCGCTCGAGATGGAGTAACTCTTTCGCGGCGGCGCGCACCTTGCGGCGATCGAAGCCCTCCGGCACAGTCACCTCGAAACGGACTGTGCGCCCCGTCGCTTCCAACCGGTAGCCGGTGTAGTTGAGCACGAAGGTCTTGGCCTCGGCCAGCTCCTCGGAGATCTTCAGGAAGCGCTCCCAGTCGCCCAGCAGCATACGGACCCGGTTGCGCGGCAACCTCCGCGGAGGCAGCGTCCGGATCAGGGCCAGCACGTCATCCGGGATGCCGGAGGCGTGGCACCCTCCCCAATCAAAGACGACCTCACCGGAAACAGTGTCGGTCAGCGACTCAACCGACCAGGGAGGCAGCGCGACCAGATCGACGACCAGGAAGTCGGAGCCGGCCTGGCCACGGCGACGCGGCCTGCTCGTCCCCATCAGCACCAGTGTCCAGTTCTTCAGCCGTTGCCGCACAGCAGCATTGTCCACCGCTGTAGCCTCACCATTGGCCGCGCCATCGCCGCCAGAGGAGAGCCAGAGATTGACCATCATGTCGCCTTCGCGACCCTGGCCACCATTCTGCAGATCGAACCGACAGCGCCCGCGACGGCCGCCGCCGTCGCCGTGGCCGAAGAGACGGTGCAGGAGCAACGTGGCCTCGTCCCTGAGATCAGCGTCCTCCAAAAGCTGCTCCCCGGCATCGGCGCTCAGCAACTGCACGGCGCTCCGCGCCGCACGATTGGTCAATGCCAGTGACAGCGCGAACACCGGGATTTCGGTCTGCTTAGCAGAATCGGCCACGATGACGCTATACCCCCTACCTTGGCTCAAGATTTCCATCAGTGCAGCCTACTCTACCACAGAAACCGTGGTTTGATCAAGGCATACACTTCAATGGCGTTCCCATCTGGCTTGATCCAGCAAGGTGAACCGAAGCCACTGCCGGGCTGTCATCCTGAGTGACCACGGCGGCAGAGCCACCGTCAGAACGCAGAGAAACCATGCTGCCCGAGCAGCGATGTCCAGCGGGACCGCTATAGTGTTAGCAGACGCCACGTGCGCACGCGCACACCATGCAAGCATGAAAATGTGACGCAAAGAACGGCCCAAAGCCACGGTCGAGACCGGGCGAAGGGCTTTGCGCCGGCAGAGGATGGTTTTCGGGGCGGCATTTCCGGTCCCCTCTCCCACATCCGGTTTCAGGGGGCGAAGTCCCCGGTCTAGCGGGCGCCGTCCGCGGAGTATGGGAGAGGGCT
>JAGHDT010000326.1 GCA_021159805.1 Anaerolineae bacterium | reverse complement strand
GCTACCACCTGAGCGAGATCGAGCGGGATCTGCCCGCTCGATCTCGCTCAGGTGGTAGCCAAACCCCGGCCCACCAAGCGTTGACAGATCGAGCACCCCGTTCCTCCGCCTGTACAACCCCGGGTGCACCTTTTCCTCCGCTCGTGAGGCATCGGGATAGAACTGCATAGCGTTAGTCTCGACACCCATAATCGTGCCTGCGTGCGCGGCCAGCAGCACGTGGGGAATCTGCGCCAGCATGGGGTTGGTCAGGTCCTGCACCATCAGCGTCATACCGTGGGCTTTGGCCCAGCACAGGCTCAACAACGCGCCGGTCTGCGTCTTGCATGTCTTGAGCGCCACGCCGGTCCAGCCCAACTCGCGCCCCAGGCGCACCATCTGCCAGTCGTGCGCGCTCTCGTCCATGAAGAGCGGCTTGCGCGCCGATACGCTGTGCGCGTCAATACGATATTTCTCCAGGTCGTATGGGAACGGCTGCTCGACGTACAGAATCATGCCATAGATGCGCGGGCGCTCCACAACCAGCCGGTCCAAGATGGCGTTGACATAACCCGGGTTGGTCACGGTGCAGTTGAAATCGGCGCTCAGCCAGTTCACGCCGCCGGCAAGGGCGAGATCGCCCACGCGCACCAGCCGCTTGTAATCCCAGGCTGCGTCGGTGCCGCGCAATTTGATCTTGAGACATTTCAGCCCATCGCGGGCGATCCAGTCGCTCAAGGTTACGGGGTAGCCGTCATCGGGTTCCGTTCCCCTGAGTTCCGACTCGTCGAGCAAGTCCAGCCCGCCAACCAGGTGCCAGGCGGGCAGCCGATTGGATCGCGGAAAGTTGAGAAAATCTCGCGGATAGAGGTCGTCGAACGAGACCTGCGCGCCGGCGGCCGGCTGCAAGAAGTAGGCCAGATCGCGGTTCATGAAGTCGGGGTTGTACGTCTCGTACACCGGCGTCTGGTGGAGCATTCCATAGGCGTCGTGCAGGGCAATGTCGAACGCCGAGCAGCAGACAAGCGCTGCCAGCCAGGGCATAGGTTCGGCCCCGCTGCCTCGCTCTCGATTCACCTCGGCCAACAGGTCCGGCAGCACCTGCTTCTGAAAGGCGTGCCCGATTTCAAGCGGATGCCCCATGTGGTCAAAACCGGCCCAGGCCGTGGTGAGCATCAGGCAAAACTGCTGCAACGCAACGTGCCGCTCGGCGTAGGACAGCGCGGCGGGCCATACCCACTGCACGCTCAAGGGCGTCTCGCCCCAACCTTCGGCGCTCCGCCCCTGCGCATCCTCCACCCGCAGGCGCACCCGCGCGCAGGTGATGGAGGTCAGCGTCTCCGAACCAAACTTGAGCGGCACGCGGGTCTGCACGGGCAAGAAGGTGAGCGAGGCGGCTACCGGTCGAACGTCAGTCATCTTGGACATAGATCATGCCCCCTTCTACGTACAACTTCTAGTTGCCCACCATCCTGGCGCGGCGATATTCGAGGGCGAACCGGGTCCCGTCGTAGCCGGGATCGTCGAGGCGCAGATCATCCAGGAACACCTCTTGACCGTGGTTCAACCAGGAGACTCGCGCTGCCAGCGCGGCCAACTCGGGTTCCAGCAGTTCTTCCATCGCAAGGGGCGGCTCGTCGGTCTGACCGCTCATGTAGGGCAGCGTGGCTTCCAACAGAGAACGGTAGGGAGATTCTCCGGCGCTGCCGTCAATGAACTCACTTTTCTTGCCTGTGACCACCATCATGCGAAAGGGCAGCCAGGCGTTCCGGCCAATGGTCAACAAGCCTATCCTGCCATCTCGCCAGGTCAGCTTGATGTTCTTCTGCCCGCTGGGTCCAACGTATTGCGCCGAGAGGATGCCACGGCCCATCAGCCCGGACATAATGGCATAGGCGTGGATGCCATAGTTGAACTCGTCCACGCCCGTGGCGGTGTAGGCGGTGTGAATCTCTCCTCGCTCTGATGCAGGTTGAGTCAGAAACTCTGCCACCGGCGCGGAAAAGCGCAAGCTGGAACCGCCGGTTACCCGCTTGCCCACCCTGGCCCAATCGAGCAGTTGGTTGGCGTCCTGCAGGTTGCCGACCAACGGCTTGTCAATCAACACCGCCTTGTCCGCCTCGATAAAGGGACGGGCCTGCTCGATGTGCTTGTCCCAATTGGTGGTGTGGACGATGACGCCATCCACCAGGTCCAGCATATCATCGAGGGCCTCCAACGACGTGGGAATGTCGAACTGCTCGCAGAACTCTTGCGTGTATCCCGTGGGCCGGGTCTCGCCGGAATCCCAGGCGGCGACGACCTCGACATCTACAAAGTGCTCTTCCGTCAAGGTACGAATAATCGGTACCCAGGCACCAGGGTGCGAAGTGCACAAACCTACCAGTCCTAATCTGAATGTCATAGTGTTTCTCCCTCTATCGCGCGTACTCCTGCACAATGGCGGCAACCGGTTCCGGCCGCCCGCTGCGGATGCTGTTAAAGGCCTGCAAGACCATCAGTGTGGCCATCAATCCGTCTACGTGGTCGATGGTCGGCGGCGTGTCGTTGAGCAGACAATCTACAAAGGCGCGGTTCTCTTCCACAAAGCCGGTCTCTGTGCCCCGGAAAACCTGCGGCTCTTGACCGCTT
>JAGHDT010000600.1 GCA_021159805.1 Anaerolineae bacterium | reverse complement strand
TGACGACGCCGGAGCCCACGAGGTATGCCCGCAGGTGTTTTCGGAACCTGCTGACCCCGTAGTCATCCCCGTGGTGCTCAACCATCATCCCCAGATGCTCCACAATCACCGGCACGCGCTCGGACCAAGGCAAAGAGAACCTGGCGATACCCTGGAAAATCCAGGGATTGCCGATCGCGGCGCGACCTATCATCACGCCATCACAGCCGGTCGCACCAGAATTCTGGCCACGTCCTCGGGCGTTCTGACATCACCGCTGGCCAGCACCGGTATATCGAGAGCGTGCTTGACATGAGCGATGGCATCCCAGTCGGCCTCGCCGGTGAAACTTTGTTCCGCCGTCCGCCCGTGCACAGCGATGAGCGCCGCTCCATTGTCGGCCATGGCCCGGGCCACATCCATATAGTTCCGGTTCGCCTCATCCCAGCCCAGCCGAATCTTACCACTCACCGGCACCGACAGAGCGCGGCTGAGTCCAGCAAAGATCTCGCCCACCTTCGCAGCGTCCTGCATGAGCGCGGCCCCGCCCCCCGACTTGAGGACCTTGGGCTTGGCACACCCCATGTTGATATCGATCATCGCCATGCCCAGGGGCTCGATCGCCCGTGCAGCGGCCTCCAGGATATCGCCATCGCCGGCGAAGAGCTGGACGACCACGGGGTGTTCCTCCGGATGCAGAGCCAGCATCGCCTCAGTTCGCGGAGAACCAAGAGCCCGTGGACTGTAATAGATCGACTTGGCCGATAGCAGCCCCGTGTAGACCAACGACGCACCAAACCGCCGGCACAGCAGGCGGAAGGGAAGATCGTTGTAGCCAGACATCGGCGCCAACACGACGCGTCCCGAAACCGTCGTATCCCCGATGGTGAAGCCACCACGCGTCATCACAGTTCTAGC
The DNA here is from genome assembly GCA_021159805.1 of Anaerolineae bacterium. GTDB lineage: Bacteria > Chloroflexota > Anaerolineae > B4-G1 > SLSP01 > PWVB01. The sequence goes on along the minus strand of JAGHDT010000600.1, from coordinate 4,387 downwards.
ATCGCACATATCGCACGTATTCTACCAGGCTAGACAACGATCAGAGACACTTTGGAGATCCAACAGCCAAAACAGGGACAGTTCCCAATTCTGGGAACTGTCCCTGCCAACAGACATCCACGTAGCAGCGGTCTACTTGGCCTTGACCTCGATCACCTTTGGCCTTGCCCGCTCCAGTTTCGGCAGAATGACGGTCAGTACGCCCTTGTCGAACTTCGCCTCAGCCTGATCGGCGTCGACCGGCACATTGACGGTCACGGAACGACTGAAACGCCCATAGGGGCGCTCCTGGAACAAATAGGTCACGTTCTCCAACGGCGCGCGGAGTTCGCCCTTGATCGTCAGAACATCATCCTCCATCACGATCTCCACGTCATCGGGGTTGAGTCCCGGCACCGCCGCAGTGATCACAAGCTCTTCATCCGTCGTGTAAGCATCGAGAGGTAATCGCATCACGCGCTCCTCCGGTCGCACCATCTGGGTGAACCGGGTTGGTAACCAGCTATCCTCCATCAGCCGTGACATCTCGCGACGCAGTGAATAGAGCTCCTCAGCAGGATTCCATCGTAGAATCGTCATCTCACATTCTCCTCCCGGACGTTATTCGCCATATCATCCTACTCCCATGTATACCGTACTAGGATTAGAACCACATATGCGCAAGATAAGAACCCCGCTGAAGAGCGGTACGGCTATCGCATTTCTCGTGAGATGATGCAGTGCCGGCCATCCCAAGCGGGTCTATTCAGCCACCAGCGCTGCAGTGTGCTAAAGCGAGGGATCTTGCGCCCCAAGAACGTGCGTGCCCAAGAACGTACGCTTCCGGGACCGCAGATCCCTCGCTGCCAAGACCAATTCAGCAGTTGGGCGCTTGATCCGTTCGGGATAGCAGAGACGCTTGAGGTGCCGGGCAAGTGCGAACAGCGGTTGACAAGTGCGCATAGTTCGAGTAGAATGGTTAGCGTGGTGACAAACACGATTTCCAGCACAGCATTCGAGGGTTTGAAGAAGCCGGACCTCTAGGTCCGGAATTTCGTGCTGAAAGTAACCAACACACCGGCCCTAGCCTGCAAGCTAGGGCCGGTTTTTCTTGTTCTTGACATCTGATCCAAGAGAAAACAGTGAACCATATGATCACAGCTAGCCAGAGCACCATGTGCCACGCCGGGCGCCAGAAAGCATACCTCAACGGGTGCCGCGATGGTATGAAGTGCAAGCACAGCAAGCCGGACCTCGGGTCTGGATAGCTGTGTTTGGGACCCCAACATCGGTCACAACGCCGGCTTCCAGCCCCAGAGCTGAAGCCGGCGCTTTTGTTGTTCTTCCGTAGGGAATCAAACAGGGAAAGAAGGTAGAGGGAAAAGCGATGCCGCTAGAAAACTTCCATATCATCGAGTCCACATTGAGAGAAGGTGAGCAGTTCGTCGGCGCCAGCTTTACGACAGACCAGAAGATTGAGATCGCGCACCTGTTGGACGACTTCGGCGTGGAGTGCATTGAGCTGACGACCCCAATGGCTTCCCCGCAGAGCTTCGAGGATGCGCGCACTATCTCCGGTCTGGGTCTGCGCGCCAAGATCCTGACGCACACGCGTTGTCGTATCGACGATGCTCAGAAAGCCATCGACACCGGCGTGGACGGCGTCGACGTCTTGATCGGCACGTCCTCGATGCTGCGCCGCTTCAGCCACGGCAAGGACATCGACCAGATCGTCGATATGGCGTTGACAGTCGTCGACTACATCCAGAGCCAGGGGGTGGAGGTCCGCTTCAGCACAGAGGACTCCTTTCGCAGCGAACTCGAGGACATTTTCCGTGTCTACGAAGCAGTGGATGCCATCGGCGTTAATCGCGTGGGCATCGCCGACACCGTGGGCGTCGCAACGCCACGCCAGGTCTACGAGTTGGTAGGCAGCTTGCGACGGCGTGTCTCCTGCGATATCGAGTTCCACGGCCACAACGATTCGGGGTGTGCGATCGCCAATGCCTTCGAGGCACTGGACGCTGGTGCGACCCACGTCGATACCTCCGTCCTGGGCATTGGGGAGCGCAACGGCATCACGCCCCTCGGCGGGCTGATCGCACGCCTCTACGCCACCGGTCCAGCACTGGTGGAGAAGTATGACCTACCGGGACTGCGCCGGCTCGACAGTACCGTAGCCCAGATGGTCGGCGTCGACATCCCCTTCAACAACTACATCACGGGCATCACGGCCTTCACCCACAAGGCCGGCATTCACGCCAAGGCCATCCTGAACAATCCGGAGACCTATGAGATCCTGAATCCCCAGGCGTTTGGCATGACCCGCTACGTCAGCATCGCCCACCGGCTCACCGGTTGGAACGCCATCAAGAACCGGGCCGAACAACTCGGGCTGACCTTGAGCGATGCAACGCTCAAAGAGATCACAGTGCACATCAAGGCGCTGGCGGATGAGAAGCGGATCTCATTGAGCGATGTCGACGGCCTGTTGCGCCGCTGGGCGAACGGGAACGCTGCGCAAGCCGCGCGACCTGCAGTCAGCGATCAGCTATCAGCGGTCAGCAATCAGCGGACAGCTCTTGGGAGCAAGAACACGAAGTAAGCAGTACTGGCTGAAGGCTGATAGCTGAAGGCTGATCGCTCACACAAGGAGATACCCATGCACCAGACACTTAGCGAACAGATTCTATCCCGCGCCGCGGGACATAGCGTACGCGCCGGCGAGTTGGCCGTCGTCGAGGTGTATCGGGCGATGACGATCGATTCCATCGCCCCCGAGGTGATCGATGTGTTGCACGACCAGCTCGGCGTGACCCAGATCCCCTACCCTGAACGGTGCGCGATCTTCATCGACCACGTCGCGCCGGCCTCGAACCTCGCGACGGCGGAAGGCCAGGTACGCGCGCGACGCTTCGCCAAGGCGCAGAACATCCAGGCCTTCTACGATGCCGGACGCGGCATCTGCCACCAACTGATGGTCGAAGAGCACTTGATCGCCCCGGGCACGGTTGCTGTGGGATCAGACTCTCACAGCACCACCTACGGCGCTGTCACCGCCTTCGGTACCGGGATGGGCACCACGGACATCGCCCTGGCGTTCGCCACCGGCCGGACTTGGCTCCGCGTCCCCGAGACCGTGCGCGTGGACCTGGAGGGCGCGCTGCGGCCCGGCACCGACGCCAAGGACATCGTCCTCCATCTCTTGTCCCGGGTGCGCGCCGACGGGTTCACTTACCAGGCAGTGGAGTTCCACGGAGCGGAGGAGCTCTCCCTCGGCTCCCGTATGACCCTGTGCAGTATGACGACCGAGATGGGCGCCAAGGCCGGCCTGATCGCGCCGGACGCACAGACGAGCGCCTACGCCCCGGTGCCTGATTGGCTCGCCGTGGACGACCACGCAGACTACCGTGATCGCATCGTGGTCGACCTCGGAGAGATCCAGCCCTGGGTGGCCTGTCCGCCGCGCGTCGATAGCATCGCACCGGCGGGCAGCCTGAACGAGGTGCACGTCGACCAGGTCTTCCTGGGCACGTGCACGAATGGCCGGCTGCAGGATCTGCGCGCCGCGGCCGAGATCCTGAGGGGCAGAACCATTGCCCCTGATGTGCGGATGATCATCATCCCCGCATCTCACAGTGTACTACAGGCCGCGATTGCCGATGGCACCTTGTCCGCGCTGCTGGCGGCCGGCGCGACGATCGGCACGCCGGGATGCGGCCCCTGCATCGGACGCCATCAGGGTGTGCTGGGCTCCGGCGAGGTCTGCCTCTCCACCGGCAATCGGAATTTCACCGGGCGGATGGGCTCGCCCGATGCCAAGATCTACCTGGGTTCCCCGCAGGTGGCTGCGGCGACGGCATTGTGCGGCTATATCGCTGACCCTGCGGATATCGAGTGAAGGAGATAGCATGAATAGAATCTGGCTTTTTGGCGCTGACATTGACACAGACCAAATCATCCCTGGCCGCTACTCGCCCTACATGACGTCCGAAGAAGCGCTGGCCAAGTATGCTTTCATTGAGCACCGGCCGGAGTTCGCTCCGAACGTGCGCCCCGGCGATGTGATCGTCGCCGGCAAGAACTTCGGATGCGGTTCGTCGCGAGAATACGCGCCGCGCGCGCTTCAGAAATGCGGCATCGCCGCGATCATCGCGCCGACCTTCGCACGTATCTTCTTCAGAAACGCCCTCAACCTGGGCATCCCACTGTTCGAGGCGGATCTCACACCGCAAGCCGGCGAGCCGGCCGTCGTCGACGGTGCCGCGGTGTGGCTCGATCTGGCGAAGGCCGAACTGCACTCGGATGACGCCGTCTACACGCTACCCCAACCGCCGGCCTTCGTCGCCGCGGTCCAGGCTGAGGGGGGCATCGTGCCCTACTTCCTGCGCTACCACCGCTTCCCGGG
>JAGHDT010000338.1 GCA_021159805.1 Anaerolineae bacterium | reverse complement strand
CGTACGAGGCAAGGTATGACACGAAGAAGGGCCCAAAGCTTCGGGAAAAGCTTTGGGCCCGGGAACGGAAGCTATTTTCGAAGTAGACGTATTCCCGGTCCCCTCTCCCATTCCGTCCGCGGAGTATGGGAGATGAAATCCCCGGTCTAGGGGATGAAATCCCCGTTTCAGGGGAGGGTGACGCGCTTCCCAGCGCGCGGGGTCAGGTCTCTGCGGGTGCTATTTTCGAGTAGTAGAGGATACAATGCCACACGCCACCGCTTGCGTACCGAAGATGATACGCAAGCGTCACCCGTTCTTAACCCACGCGCAACACGTATTCAGCGATCATGAGAATGCGCCCGGAACCTTTGCCGGGGCGTGACCGTCCTAAAGATGTGGTGTGCCCATCAACGATGTGCAAACATAGACCGACTGACACGTCGGAGAACACAGAGGAGGCTACGTAGATGACTCGTAAATTGGGGTTTCTGAGTCTCGTACTGGTGGCGCTGTTGACCCTGGCCGCTCCCGCGGGCGCACAGGGACCGATCACGCCGCAGCACACAGACCCGACCTGGCAGGCCTATTACTGGAATAACACCAGTCTCTCAGGAGACCCGGCCTTGATCCGCGCCGAAGCTAACATTAACCACGATTGGTCAACCAACTCCCCGGACTGGCAGGTCAATGCGGATTACTTCTCAGCACGGTGGACCAAGTACATTGATGTGACTCCCGGCACGTACCGTTTCTCTGTCACCAGCGATGACGGTGTCCGCCTGTGGATCGACAACCAACTGGTCATTGACCAGTGGTCCATTCACCCGGCCACGACCTACACAGTCGACCGGTATCTGGGCTCCGGCCATCACCTTATCAAGATGGAGTACTTCGAAGAGACCGGCCTGGCCTCAGTCGACGTGCAATGGTACGAGCAGGGACAGCAGCCGACGCCTCAGCCGGCGCCGCCTCTGGCGGGCAACTGGAACGCCGAGTACTTCAACAACCTCACCCTGAGCGGCACGCCCGTGCTCTCGCGCAGCGAGGCGTCCGTCAACTACAATTGGGGACTTGGTTCGCCACAGGCGGGCGTCGTGAATGCCGACAACTTCTCGGCCCGCTGGACGCAAAACGCCAACCTTGTCGCCGGCAACTACACCTTCTGGCTCACCGCCGATGACGGCGTACGGCTCTGGGTCAATGGACACTTGCTCATCGACGCCTGGTACCAGCAAGCCGCCACCACCTATACGGACGAGATCTACCTGCCCGGCGGCCCTGTGACGATCGAGCTCCAGTACTTCGAGATGGACGGGGCTGCCGTAGCGCAGCTCTCGTGGGCGGCAGGTTCAGCGCCCCAGCCCCCTGCCCCGCAGCCGCCGGCGACCAGCACTGTCATCGTCGACAACACGGACAGCGGTTTTGTGACCGGAGGTGTCCCGACCGGCTGGCGCACCGTGTTGGGTGGCTACAACGGCACGATGATCTGGACCTATAACAACTACTCCGTCCAGTACAACTACAACTGGGCACGCTGGTATCCCCAGCTCCAGACCGGATGGTACGAGGTCTTCGTCTACGTCCCGGACCTGTACACGACCACGGGCCAGGCACGCTACTGGATCAGGCACGCGGGCGGCTACACGCTGAGGATCGTGAACCAGTCCGTCACCGGCGGCCAGTGGGTCTCCCTCGGCACCTACAGCTTCCAGGGGACCAGCAGCGACTACGTCTCCCTCTCCGACGTGACCTACGAGTCCTACCGCACCCGTCTGATCGGCTTCGACGCCGTGAAGTGGGAACGGCGCTAGCCACTAGATCTTCGACAGACACGCAACCGGCCCGAGCCTCATCACTACAGGCTCGGGCCGGTTGCGTTTGGTAAGCCCCTTCAAGAATAGCCTTCTCTCCGCCGCCTGCGCAGAGGTCTCGGCTGCCGGCGAGTGAGCGAGACCCTATTCTGCTCTGCACGCGGTCACAGGATCTGACAGTTCAACTGGGGCACATTCATTCGTGCATCACGGTGTGCGGGACCAAAGCCCTTCATACTGCCATAGGGTGGCAGCCCAGGTTTTGAGGCCTTCTTCGCGCTGCGTTTTCGTTCTGCGTGGTGTGCGTGTGCCCACATGACGTCTGCTTCGAAGTCCGCCCTCTGCCGGCCCAAAGCCCTTCACCCAGTCTCGACCGTGGCTTTGGGCCGTTCTTTGCGCTGCATTTTCGTGCTTGCGTGATGTGCTGATGCACATGACGTCTATTTCGAAGACAACCCGCGCCAGATTGCAGCTTCTGCGGACCGAAGGCATTCTGATGCCCGGCGTCTCGCCCGCATCTTCGCGCCAGTGGGAACTGCTTCTTCGTGGCAGCTGCTGCGTAGTTTGCGCACACACGTGCGTACGCGCATATGGCGTCTGTTCCGAAGATGGCCCCACGTCCGATGGGGCAGTTGTCGCTGCGTCGGTTACGGCTCCGGCGTAGCGGTCGGCAGCGGCGTGAGCGTGGGAGCGGTGGTCGGCGTCGCGGTCGCGGCCGGGGTCGGAGAGGGCAGTGGCGTCGCAGTCGCAGCCGGCGGTAAGGTCGTCGGTGTAGGCTGCGGTGACGCTACCGGAGTGGCAGTGGGCACGGGCGTCGCGGTCCCCGGCACCACGGTACCGGTCGGCGTCAACAGAGGCGCAGTCGGCCACGGCCAGGGCACCGGCGTCCACGTGGGCACCAACACCGGCGTCTCTGTCGGCGTCAGCGACGGCCGCGGCGTTAGCGTCAGGGTCGGCGTGTCGGTCGGG
>JAGHDT010000004.1 GCA_021159805.1 Anaerolineae bacterium | reverse complement strand
TGCACAGACTCGGGAGACGCTGGGCGCGCTCCAGATTGTGGCGACGAGCGCACACGCTGGTGAGGCGCTGTACGAGCATGACCTGACCGGTCCCACGGTGCTGGCGATCGGCAATGAGGCTCGCGGGATCAGCAGCTACTTCGAGTCCTTGTGCGATCACTTCGTCACGATCCCGATGTCATCGGAGGTCGCCACATCGTTCAATGCCTCGGTGGCGGCGTCTATTCTTATGTATGAGGCGAGTAGGCAGAGAGCGCGAGACGCGAAACCACTAACGTCAGATCTGATGCGTGAAACGTGAACAAATCACGCTTCACGTCTCATCTGACACGAGCTTGGTCAGACATCGTACGCTGGTGGCCTGTGTAGGCCATCTCAATCACATTCTATCGGAGGCCTAAGCACCATGCACGTCAGCAACGAACCTATCGACCCTGTCCGCATCGGATTTGTCGGCGTCGGCGGTATGGGCACAAATCATATCAAGAACCTCGTCCGCATGCCGGGTGTGAGGATCACGGCGCTCTGCGACATCTGTGAGGCCCATGCGACCCGCGCGGGCCAGATTGTGCAGGAGGCCGGGCAGCCCGTCCCCACGCTCTACACCCGCGGCGAGAATGACTTTGAACGCCTATGTGCGGAAGAGGAGTTGGACCTGGTCTACACGGCGACGCCGTGGGAGTGGCACACGCGAGTCTCTGTTGCGGCGATGGAGAACGGCAAACACGCTGCCACGGAGGTGCCGGCGGCGATCACGCTGGACGAGTGCTGGCAGCTGGTGGAGACGGCTGAGAGGACCGGGCACTATTGCTTTATGCCCGAGAACTGTTGCTACGACCGCACCGAGATGCTGATCCTGAATATGGTCCGGCAGGGGGTGCTGGGGGAGCTATTGCACGCTGAATGTGGCTACCAGCACGACCTGCGGAGTCTGCTCCTCGGGGACGACGGCGAGAGCCTCTGGCGCCTGGCCCACGGGGAAGAGCGCAACGGCGACCTCTATCCGACCCACGGCGTCGGCCCGGTTGCTCAATGGATGAACATCAACCGTGGGAACCGGTTCACGCGGCTTGTTTCGATGGGCACGCAATCTCTGGGGCTGAACCTCTACGCGAGCAAACAATTCGGTCCGGATAGTCCGGAGGCACGCCGGCGCTACGCACAGAGCGACATCGTCACGACGCTAATCCAAACGGCAATGGCCCAGACCGTTATGATCAAGCACGACACGCTCTCCCCGCGCCCTTACAGCCGCGGCATTCTTCTGCAAGGCACCGCGGGTATCGTCCGCAAGTACCCTGAGGAGAAGATTCACCTTGAAGGGCGGACCGTGGGCGATGTATGGGAGCCGTTGGAGGCCTATCAGGAGGAATTCGAGCATCCGTTGTGGAAGCAGACGATGGAGGAGCTGAAGGATGTCGGCGGCCACGGCAATATGGACTACCTCGTCGACTACCGGCTGATCCAGTGCCTGCGAGCCGGGGTCGAGCCGGATATCGATGTCTACGATGCTGTGACGTGGCGCGCTATCTCCGCTCTCAGCGAGCAGTCCATCGCTCGCGGCAGCCAACCCATCGACTTCCCGGATTTCACGCGGGGACGGTGGCAGGATCGCCCGCCGCTGGGTATCGTGACCGCTTAGCCGAGAAGAGATCTGGCCTGTTCCTGTGGGGAGCGCTTTTACCTACGTCTGAGCTTCTCGACAGGATTTGCAGGATTATCAGGATTCAGACTGCTTGATCGCGCTTTCTGAAATCCTCTCAGTCCTGTAAGTCCTGTCTGGCTTCCTTCATTCGTCTGTGCTCGTGAGCTGCAGCTGGCGTTGGTAGAGCTGGCCGTAGAGGCCGCCCTGGGCGAGTAGTTGTTTGTGATCGCCGACCTCGCGGATGTGGCCGTTGTCCGGCCCTGTCTGTGCCCCTTTAGCACGCAGTTAGTGGCAATCGTACATAAGGTGCTCCCACAGGCTTCTGTTGTGCCAGGATCTGGGTAGACTAATGAGCCACAAGCATAGGAATCTCTGATGCCGCCTCAAGCCAGTCGCCAAGGGCTTGTGGCGTTGAGATTCGACAGCTAGACAAGGAGACGTGACTATGACGCTCACCACTGGCCCTGAGGGCCCGATCTATTTTGATCCCGATCGCTCTGTTGAGGAGCGTGTTGATGATTTGGTCTCTCGTATGACGCGGGAGGAGAAGGTCTCTCAGATGATTCACGGTGCACCTGCCGTCGAGCGCCTGGGCATTCCCGCCTACAACTGGTGGAACGAGTGCTTGCACGGTGTGGGACGCGCCGGCATCGCCACTGTTTTCCCCCAAGCCATCGGTATGGCGGCGTCGTGGAATGTCGACTTGCTGCATCGTACTGCGGTTGCCATCTCCGACGAGGCGCGCGCCAAGCATCACGACGCGATCCAGGAGGATGGCAGTGTTGACCAGTACTATGGCCTGACGTTCTGGACGCCGAATATCAACATTTTCCGTGATCCGCGTTGGGGGCGGGGCCAGGAGACCTATGGCGAGGACCCTTATCTGACCTCGCGGATGGGTGTTGCCTTCATTGATGGGCTGCAGGGCGATGATCCGAACTACTTCAAGGTGATTGCTACGGCCAAGCACTACGCGGTGCACAGCGGACCGGAAGCCGAGCGCCACGAGTTCGATGTCGCGGTCAGCGAGCGTGACCTGCGCGAGAGTTATCTGCCGGCATTTGAGGCTTCGGTCAGGGAGGCCAACGTCACTTCGGTGATGGGTGCGTACAATCGCGTTTACGGCCAACCGGCCTGCGCCAGTACGTTGCTGCTGGAGGACATTCTGCGGGAGGAGTGGGGCTTTGAGGGCTACGTGGTTTCCGACTGCGGCGCCATCCACGATATCTACGCGAATCACAAGGTTGTCGACTCCCCTGAGGCCGCTGCTGCCCTGGCGGTCGGCAATGGGTGCGATCTGAACTGCGGTGCGGTCTACCAGGCGCTGCTGCTCGCTCTGGAGCAAGGCTTGATCGACGATGCGACGGTTGACAAGGCCGTGAAGCGGCTCTTCACAGCCCGTTTCCGCCTGGGTATGTTCGATCCGCCTGAGCGCGTGCCGTGGGCCCAGATCTCCATGGAGGTCAACGACTCCGCCGACCACCGCGATCTTCTTCAGCCCCTTGTCCAGCGGCAGGAAGCCGCCAACATTCTTGAGCAAGACAATCGACTCCTGCGCCATCTTGAGCGCCAGCCCGCGGTGCTCGGCGGAGTCGTTGACCTCCATGGAGATCTGGGCCC
>JAGHDT010000245.1 GCA_021159805.1 Anaerolineae bacterium | reverse complement strand
ATGTTCAAGTATGTCACGTTGAGGCTCTGCGTTGAGGCCGGCGTCGATCTCTGGTTCCATACCTGGTTCGCCGATGCCATTGTGGAGGATGATGTCGTGCGCGGGATTGTCGTTGAGAATAAGTCTGGGCGCCAGGCCATGCTCGCCAAGGTCGTGGTGGACGCGTCGGGGGACGGTGATGTGGCGGCGCGGTCCGGCGCGCCTTTCTGGCAGACCGTGAAGGATGAGGCACCGCGGCTTAACGACGCCCTGATGTACCGAATCGGGTTTGGCGCAGGGCGCCCCGACGGAACGTTCGCGTGCGACTTCGGCAGCACTGCTGTTGTCTGGGGGCCGTCGGTGCAACCGATCGATGGCACTGACGCTGCGCAGCTCTCCAGGGCCGAGGTGGGTGCGCGATTGCGTGTCTATGAAGATTTCGCCGCCAAACAACAGAAGTATCCTGAATTGGCGGATGCTTGTGTGCTAGAGACGCCCCCCTTGCTCGGGATCCGCCAGACGCGCTTTGTCGAGGGTGAATACAAACTGACCGCTGAGGACGCGATTGAGGGACGCCGCTTCGACGATGTCGTCGCGATTAGCTCCTGCGCCATCATCCACTACTACGGCTATCGCCGCTATCTGGAGCACGAGGGCTATGATATTCCTTACCGCACGCTGGTCCCCAAGCAGGTGGACAATCTGCTCGTGACCGGACGGTGCATTTCCAGTGAGCAGCAGCCCTATGAGTCTCATAGGGCCATGATTCCGATGATGGCCATCGGGCAGGCCTCCGGCGTAGCGGCTGCGTTGGCTGCGCGACAAGAGGTCAGGCCACGAGATCTGGACGTGGCGCTGTTGCAGCACATGCTGATCGCGCAGGACGCGGAGTTGCGAAAATCGCTCTGAACACCACTGAGTTCTGTTGGTGCCGGTCGGCGTGGCCCAAGATACGTCGGCTGGTATGGAATGATCCTTTTCGCGGTTGTAGCGCTACTGTTTCTGATGATGCGTGGTTTTGTGTTCAGTGGACAGATAACAGGAGAAGGAGGCTCAAGATGGCAGCGGCGAGATCTGAGGCAGTGATTCGAGAGCTATTGGAGAGTGCCGGCATTGAGGTCAATGGCAGTAACCCGTGGGACCTCCAGGTCCACGATATGCGGCTCTACGACAGGATCATGCGCGAGGTGGAGCTGGGCTTTGGCGAATCTTACATGGACGGTTGGTGGGATTGTGAGGCGATTGATCAACTCGTCGCTCGCGTCTTCCTGGCTGATCTGCCGTCGAAGCTCAAGGGGAACTGGAAGCTCTTGCTACACGCAGCGCGGGCCCGGCTCCTCAATCTTCAATCGCGCGCCAGGGCCTTTGAGGTCGGCGAGTACCACTACGATCTGGGCAATGATCTGTACGAAGCGATGCTCGACAAGCGCCTGAACTACACGTGCGGCTACTGGAAGGACGCCGCCAACCTCGATGAGGCGCAGGAGGCCAAGCTGGAACTGGTTTGCCGGAAGATCGGGCTCGAACCGGGAATGCGCGTATTGGAACTTGGGTGTGGGTGGGGGAGTTTCGCCCAATATGCAGCAGAGAAGCACGGCGCGCACGTCACCGGCGTGACCGTCTCCAAGGAACAGGTCAAACTCGGTATGGCCCGGTGCAAGGGGCTGCCGGTGGAGCTCAAGCTGCAGGACTACCGTGACGTCGAGGGCACCTATGACCGTGTCATCTCGATCGGCGTGATGGAGCACGTGGGCTACAAGAATTACCGCACTTATATGCACGTCACGGACAGAACATTGAGGGCCGGCGGTACGGCCTTTTTCCACACCATCGGAAGCAACTTCAGCAGGACGCGGGCAAATGCCTGGTCCACCAAGTATATTTTCCCTAACGGGATGTTGCCCTCGATTGCCCAACTCGGGAAGGCGATAGAGAACCTTTTCGTCGTGGAAGACTGGCACAATATTGGCCCGCACTATGACCCGACCTTGATGGCGTGGCATGCGAACTTCGAGGCAGCGTGGCCTGAGCTGAAGAAGGCCTACGACGACCGCTTCTACCGGATGTGGCGCTTCTATCTATTGAGCAGCGCCGGCGGCTTTCGTGCGCGGGCGAATCAGCTCTGGCAGGTGGTGATGACGCGTCTCGGCACACCCCAGCCGGAGTGCCGTTTCAGCTAGGGGGTAGTCGTGATTCGCACAGAGGTCATCATTGTGGGCGGCGGACCGGCGGGCGCGACTTGTGCGTGGGCCTTGCGCCGGCACGGTGTGGCGTGTGTTGTGCTGGAGCGCGAGCTCTTCCCACGCGTCAAGCTCTGCGCCGGCTGGATCACGCCGGATGTCTTCCGAGATCTGATGCTGGATCCGTCCGACTATCCCCTCGGACTGACGCGCCTGAAAGGTCTGCGCCTCTCTGTGGGGGGGCTCAAGCTGCGGTTACCATTTCGTGGGATGGCCATTCGCCGGGTCGAGTTCGACGATTTCCTGCTCCGGCGGGCGGACGTCCCCGTGCACACGCACCACGTCCGTGACATTGTCCGGCGCGACGGAGGTTACATAATCGACGGGCGTTTCTTTGGCCGGTACCTGGTTGGGGCTGGGGGTACCCACTGTCCAGTCGCCCGCACGTTCTTCGAGGATGCCAAGCCCCGCCCGCGTGAATCCCTGATCGTGACGCAAGAAGAGGAGTTCCTCTACCAGGTTTCTGACGATGCACGTGTGTGCCCGCGGGCACGTGTCTGCCATCTCTGGTTCTTCGAGGATGGCCTGCCGGGCTATGCATGGTATGTGCCAAAGGTGGGGGGCTACGTCAACGTTGGCGTTGGCGGCAAAGCCGTGAAGCTCAAGGCGCGTGGGGACAGGATCCAGCGTCACTGGGATCGCCTGGTGTTGCATCTGGAGGCTCTTAACCTGGTGCGGGACCACACCTACGCGCCGAAGGGACACGCCTACTATCTGCGCGGGCCGATGCGACAAATCCAGGTTGGGCGTGCTTTCCTCGTGGGTGACGCTGCGGGGTTAGCGACTGCCAACATGGGTGAGGGGATCGCCCCGGCCATTCGGAGTGGACTGCTGGTGGCGGACGCGATCGTGAGCGGGCGAGATGTCAGCTTCGCCGATATCCGCCGCTGGTCTCAACTGCCACTGATTGGGCGTCTGCTCGCCGCTGTCCGTAGACAGCCTCGTGCACTTGTCTTGTCTTGACGGCGTGCTGTGAGCGTAGTCGCGACTAGTAGGCCATGGACGCCGATCATCAGGATCATCGCGACTGGAAAGTTCTCGATTGGCCACTTGAACATATCCGCAAACAGTGCCAACAGCGAAAAGCCGATGTAGCCTATCTGCAGAAGCCGATCTTCTGTCACCAGTGGGGCGAGGGTGAAGACCAGGAAGAGGAAATAGCCGCAGTGGAGCTTTGCTGAAAGGAGGAGCACGCCGGTAATCAGCAGCGCAAGGTCAGGCAGCAGGCCTGCGGGTTTCCATGCTATGTAGCCGAGAAGGAGCAGTACCCCGGCGACAAAGCCAATGGAATATAAGGTGAGGATGGGGTCTGCGAACTTGCCCATCTGCCACTTGATCCACAGTGCCCCAAAGCTGATCCCGCCGAACTGGAATGGGTGTTCGGTTTGCTCCTGGCTGGTATCCCAGAAGACAGCGGCCTCTCCCGCCTGGAGGTAGAAGGGCGCGAAGATCAAACCAAAGACTATGACGGGGATGATGAGATAGCGCCAGTTCCAGGTGTTGAGGAAGGCTACGGGGATCATCATCCCGCCCGTAAGCTTGACTAGCAGACTCAGTCCCATCACGATGCTCGAAAGGGCGTGCCGCTTCTTTGCGTAGAAGAGGAGCGCCAATGCAAAGAAGACCACGATCAGCGATTCGTCCTGTCGCCGCAGGACGCTGTTGCCCATCGTCAGCGGGTTCAAGAGGAAAATCATTGCCCACCGAGATCCCAGCGCCCGGTTCTGAGCTGAGAAGTAAAGCAGGTAGGCGATAATCAGGTTGAAGAGCGAGAAGTAGACCATGAAAGCGGTCGTGGTGCCTGGATTTTGGTAGTTGGTCATCCTGGCCACGAGGGCCGGCGGGACCATGAGAAAGTTGACCAAGGGCGGTGTGGTCGTGAAAACATCGGTGTAAAGCTTGCCACCCTTCAGGAGTGTCTCCGCTCGCTCAATCCACGGATCGGCAAAGCGTGGGGCCTCTGAGGTACCGTAGTATCCTTGAGGGGCCAGCACCAGCCACGCGAGGGCCAAGTAAGCTGCCAGCAATACGACGAATGTTCCCAGGATACGCCATTCATAGCGCTGTTTTTTCATGGTCCTCCTACGTCCGCGTTATTGCAGTGCTGGCTAGACTCTGGCCGCGACGACTGATGTTTGTGGTAAACGTATTGATACGCTCTGCCAAGCATACCCCAAAACGGGCCATTCGCCACGTTGCTGGATAGGCTGGGTGTGTTCTTATCACAATCGACATATCGGATCCGGTTTCGCGACCGTGCCTGGGTTCGATGCGTGTTGCTGTTGCGGTCTCAATGTGATACAGCATTGTGTTCCTGCCATGTCCATAGCGTGTGGCCAGGCCGCAATCATCTGCTTGATAGAGTCGATGATTGTCCCGGCGCCGGAGGGCAATCCGGCGGCTGGCGGATGTGCGGGAGACTGACCCGCAATAGGATATGGGCAGGATGAAGGTTTCCCTGTTTCAACGCCAGAAGAGTGAGATCAAGAACAGTATGGACGATGAGACCTCCGCGGTGACGTGCCCCACCGTGACCTTTGAGCCGATGCTCCAGTCCTTCGGCCTCAATGAGCAGTGTTCGAGAGAGGATCCACAATGCCGAATGAGCGTCCCAATATCATCCTGATGATCACCGACCAGCAGCGGTTCGATACGATCCGTGGCCTTGGCTTTCCGTACATGGATACGCCGAACCTCGACCGTCTGATCACTGAGGGCACGATCTTCACCAACTGCTTCATCACGGCCCCCTCATGCGTACCCTCGCGGGCCAGCCTCTTCACCGGGTACTATCCCCACACGACGGGCATCCTCAAGAACGGGGACACGTGGCGCCATAGTTGGGTGGAGGCCCTTGCCGAGAGCGGTTACACCTGTGTCAACATCGGCAAGATGCACACGGTGCCCTTCCAGACCCCGCTGGGCTTCCACGAGCGTTACCTGGTGGAGAACAAAGACCGCTATCTGGAGGGCCGCTACTACCTCGACGAGTGGGACAAGGCGATGCACGCCCGCGGGCTGGTCAAGCAGCAGCGCGAGCTCTACCGGGAGCGTGCCGATTACGGCGAGCGGCTGGGCGCCTTCGAGTGGGAGCTACCTGAGGAGATGCACTCGGACGTCTTTGTGGGGGGAATGGCGGCGTGGTGGCTGGAGACCAAGCCCAAGCTGACCCAGCCGCTCTTTATGGAGATTGGCTTCCCCGGTCCCCATCCGCCGTACGACCCTGTGCTGCGCTACGCTGAGCCTTATAT
>JAGHDT010000500.1 GCA_021159805.1 Anaerolineae bacterium | reverse complement strand
GGGTGATGTCCCAAAGCCCGATGCTCCCCAGCTCCTGCTTGATTGCGTCCGGGATCAGTTCCGGATGCTTCTGTTGCGCAAAGGTGGGGATAATGATGTTGCGCTCGCGCGCACGCTCAACCGCGTGCTCCAAACCTGTGCCATCTATCGTAAGATCAATCATCGTAACTGCCTTTCAACTATGTGAGCTCTCGTGCGGAACTTACAGTGCCTGCACGAGAGTATCTGAATAGCCTACGCCGCGCTATCCGTCAGCGGCACCTCCGGCCCTTCCAGCACGCCGGCCTCGATAAACGCGATCAATCCCAGCAGCCCGCCCCAGTGATAGAAGTGATCGCTATTGGCAACGTCACATCCTTCCCCCGTGTCGGGGTTGTAGTTCTCGTGAACGTGCCCCTTCTCCAACCACTCCTTCATCAGCAGACGACGGGACTTCTCGGCCAGATCGGCCCGAGCTTTCGGGAGATTGTAGCGGCGCAGGCCCAGATAGACCAGGAAATTCATCGGGGCCCAGATGCGACCGCGCCAATAGGACTGTTCGGGATACGCCGGGTCGTCCCGCGAGATCGAGGGCATAATCCAGTCGCCCCAGAACTCCGCGGAGTTGTAGAAATGGCCGGTCATCATACGCTCAGCTTGCGCCTGTGTCGCGGCATCGGCCAACAGCGCATAGAAGTTCGTGGGTGAGAGACGGGTGCTCGCGGCTCCGGTATCGGTGCGCCGGTTGAGGAAGATCCCCCGATCCTCATCCCACAAGGCGGCGAGCACCACGCGAGTGTCGGCCGCGCGAGCGCGCAGCTCCTGAACGGCACAGTCGCGGCCCAACACTTCGGCGATATCGGCCAATGCTTCGCAGTCCATCACGTACAACCCGTTCAGGCCGACGTCCGCCAACTGCATCAAATGCGTCTCCTTATCAAACGGAACGTCGTCATACATCGGGGAGTTGTCGAGCCCTGATTCGAGCGCGGCCCCCAACCGATCCCCCACACCCGTCACTTCCCAGTGCGCGTCTGAGAGCGGCGTGTAAGGATCGGAGCCCCAGCAGAGCAAGCCGTCGTGCATACGATGCGCGACCCACCATCGGTTCCACTCCAGGAGATCATCGAAGACCTCCTCCAGAAGCCAGCGGTCCCCATAGCGTTGGTAGAGTTGGCGGATGACCATAGAGCCGACCGGTGGTTGAGAGCGATCGCGACTCTTGAGATTGGTGACCGTGCCGAAGTTAGGGATAAAGCCGCGCTCGGTCTTCTCGCGCGTGATCTCAATAGCGTTGGCGTAGGCCAGGTCCTTGTTGTCGATCGCCGCAAGGTAGGCGGCAAAATAGGTATCCCAATCAAAGAGCACGAAGCCACCCCAGCCCACGTTCCAAATCCGGCTGACCGGTGAGACCACGCGATCGGCCTCCGGCTCAAAGATCGTGTCCCAGGCCATACACGTCTGCACAGCAGCATACACATCGGCGAGCTCTCCAAAGGACGCCGCATACGCGGCCCGCTCGGCCCGGCGCTCCGCCAACAGCGCCTGGATCTCGGCTATGGTCCGACGGCGCCCCGTCGATACGCCCACCGGGCCCTCTAGCGGTATGGCCAGATAAGGTGTTTGAGCCGCGATATAGGGATCGGTCACAATGCTGTGGGTGCCATACACCTCCACCGTACGCCCCTCGAAGTGTCCCAACAGGCTGTCGCCCTGCCGCGTCACGTAGCCAGGACGGTTCCACAGCACGCCAGGTTCCACAACAAGCAAGGGCGCGCGCCGGTGCTGGCTTTGCAGCGTCACCAGGAGCACCAGGTCCTCCTGCGCCTCACCGGTCGTGGCGCTCTGCACCAGGACCTCGATCCCAAGCCACAAGAGCTTGAGTTCGGTGTAGGCGCCATCATAGGTACGAAGTCCCGGATGGATCCGCTCGTCGCGATCACCCCGTCGCCCGATGAGCGACTCTTTCAGGTACCGGCGAGAGGCACGATCCTTGAGTCCCAGATTCAACGCAAACCCCTCAGGCAGGAGCACATGCGAGAGCACACTGCGGGTGTTCCAGGTGTTCCACCCCTGTGCCAAACGACGTTTCAACGCATCATAGGCTCTCAAGATACCCTCCCTTCACTTTCTCGTTGCCGGAAGTAGCCGATCAGAACAGCCACGATAGCGCCCACCAGGGCGCCCAACGTATTCAATGCCAGATCCTGCCAATCGGGGAAACGACCGGGACTCAGCATCTGCAGCACCTCGATGCACGCACTCACCAAGGCGCCGAACCCGGCCCCGCCTATCAGTGCCGCAAGAGGCAGAAGCCGGCGTCCCAGCGCCAGTGATCTCGTCACCGCCAGCCCCAGTGGGACAAAGACTACGACATTGCCAGCGATGCTAATGAGGATATAGCTAGAAATACCGCGCTCAGCCGCCAATTCCGTCAGCGGCGCCAGATCGGCGACCACGACCTCTTGGGGCCGCTGCGTCATCCATAGCAGCCAAAGCACGCTGGCGGCAGCCAACAACCGCCACAACCACACCGCTTTCTCTTGTCCTCGGGATGTGTTGATCATAGTGCTATCTCAGAAAGCAATGTCTCACCTCTCGGACCGAAGGCATTCTGATGCCCGGCATCTCGCCCGCTCTGCTCTGACTCTGTGCGCCGCATTTTCGTTCTGCGCGGCGCCAGCGAACCCTAGGGTTCGCGCACACGTGCGACAGCACATGATAAGTACTTCGAAAATAGCTTCCGCTCCCGGGCCTAAAGGCTTGGCTGCAGGCTTTAGGGCCTTCTTTGTGTCTCATTTTCACGGTTGCGTGGTGTGCTGATGCACATGACGTCTACTTCGAAAATAGCCTTCTGCGACGCGTTCTGCCGGCCCAAAGCCCTTCGCCTGGACTCGACCGTGGCTTTGGGCCGTACTTCGCGCTGCATTTTCACGCTTGCGTGGTGTCCGATTGCGGACATGGCGTCTAC
Source organism: Anaerolineae bacterium (assembly GCA_021159805.1). Taxonomy (GTDB): domain Bacteria; phylum Chloroflexota; class Anaerolineae; order B4-G1; family SLSP01; genus PWVB01. The sequence goes on along the minus strand of JAGHDT010000500.1, from coordinate 8,850 downwards.
TTCAATAATAGCCTCTTGTGCCGTCGAGCGGATGATCGGGCTGGCAACTTGTCCCCCTCAACGGGGACAACCTGTCGTGTGCGGCTATCTGCCGCCGCCGGCGCAGGCACAGGCGCACGCACAGCCGGCACAGGCGCAGCTGCTGCCCCCCCCGCTTCCGCCGCTGCTGGAGGCCTTGCTGATCGCTTCGAAGATGTCGCCTGTCACCCGATCTACGCCGCTGAGGTCGATAAAGCCGCCTGCGGCAGCCGGGATGTTCATCGCGCTGGGAAGGATGGCGGCAGCCATCCCGCCCATCGTCGTCTCTGCCCATCCGGAGAAGGAACCGGCGACATCGCCGAACGACGTCCTTCCGCCTCGCGCCGGCCCGCTACTCGTGGCACGCTGCGCCGGGCGTCCCCCGCCGCTGACCGGCAGGGCCCATATCGGCCAGTAGGCGCCCCCTCTGTGTGTCAGGACCGTGGGGTAGCTCCTGTTCATCATCACCCACGGTAGATACTTGTCGAGGTACTTTTCCCGCGCCTCGATCTCACCGATACTCTGCGCCTGCTGCAGCGCTCGATCGATCACACGCCGGTAGTAGTCCTGCGTGTCCGAGAGATCGAATTCCTTCATCTTGTCGGCGGTCGCCTTGATCAAGCGCTCCATAGCCTTGGTGAAGTCAATCTTGCTGACCGGCTTATCGGGAGTGCGTTCCAGTACGTCCAGGAAATAGTTCTCGTAATTGTGGACGACCGTACCTTCCTTGTGAGCGGCTGTTCGGCGCGCCTTGCTCCGTTTCTTGCTGGAGCGGCGGTTAGCAGGGTCCCCCCACGTTCGGAAGGGCTCACGGATACTGACCGTTAGGGGATCTTGGGTCTCAATCTGGAGGATCTCCTTCTCCAGCAAGCCAAAGATCACCAGGGTGAGCACTTTGCTCAAGGGTAACTCCAGCAGAACGGCCGATTCCGGTGCGGTCAGGCCGCGCTTGATGCCACCCCCTTCTGTCTGCACGATCGGCGGTAGGTACTTCGAGGGCTTGTGCTTGAGGTGTATCTCATTGTAGATCACCAGCGCGATGAGGATGGGGAGTGCCGGCAACACGAGGATCGGGCTGAGGATGAAAAGAACGATCATACCCCCGGCCAACAGAACAAAGACGGTGCATCCGGTACCACCGGTGAAACGGAAGAAGAGGAGCGTTAGCAGGCCCAGCGAGGCTGTGATCAGCAGCCCCTTTGTAGTCGGGTTGTCATCAAGCCACTGCTTTACCAGGTCGATCCACGTCAGCTTGACGACACGGGCCATCACGCGGTTTGGGAATGAGATCCCGACCATATAGGCCTGTGTCGCTGGGACCTCGTGCCATTCCCATACTGCGACGGCGTGCCCCTGGTATAGAGCTTTGGTCGTGAAGGGCTCTTGTTGGTACAGCATCTCGTCGGGCTTGATACCTTCCGGTAGATGGATGGCGACCCCGATCGTGCTCTGTCCCTTCACCACGTCGCTGTCGAACCAGGTGGGCGTGAGTTGCATCGAGGCAAGCTCTTTATTGGTCGTGTCCTGGTACACCATGTCTGGCATGATGGCTTCGAAGTGCAAGGTGCCGGTCTCTCCGGAGGGGATCGCCTGATCACGGAGGTGGACTTCCACCCCGATATCGATGTACTCCGAGGTCCGGATGTCGCTCAGTGAGACGCCGTTGATGGAGGCCGACATCGTGCTGATGTCGTAGTCTTTGTGCGGCAGCCCGATATCGACAATATCGATATCGGTGCCGTAGTTATCGAAGGTGATGTCGTAGACGATCCTCGCGGAGGCGTCAGGCAGCACGGTGACGTCCATCTTCAGTTCCGGCACCGCGAACCTGTAGCTCTGCGTGTAGGCTGGGCCGGCTGCGCTGCCTGTGATGACGAGACAGACGCACACGACGATGAACAGGGATAGGCGTTTCAACATAGTGGTAGGCTCCTCTGTAGATCGGCGCTAACGGCCCCCGCCGGCACAGGCACACGCACAGGCGCATCCGGCGCAGGCGCACGCACAACTGCTGCCGCCGCTGCTCGATGTGTGACTGACGGGGACGGGTTTGCTCAGGCGGGTCGGAAGAATAGCAGCGGCCATCCCGCCCATCGTGCTCTCAGTCCATCCGGCAAAGGAGGCTGAGACGTCTCCGAAGGTGCTGGTTGAGGCACGCCCCGCGCGAGAGGTGGGCTTGCTCATGCTCCCTCCGACGGCGGCACCGGCGGCGCCGGCACGCACTTGACGTGCCCACAGCGGCCAGTAGTTGTAGCTTCCCATAGTCATCACTGGGCGGTAATCCTTCCGCATCATCACCCACGGCAAGTACTTGTCGAGGTAGGCTTCACGCTCTTCGATATCACCCAGAGCGGCGGCCTGTTCCATCGCGCGATCAATGACGCGACGGTAGTAATCCTGCGTATCCGAGAGGTCGAAGCCCTGCATCTTCTTCGCGACCTCGTCGACCAGCTCCTGTGTCGGCTTGACCACGGCCATTTTCTCCAGCGGGGTATCCGGATGCGCCTCGATCAAATCCAGGAAGGGCTGCTCATATGCGTGGATGACGGACCCGGCTTGCTGTGCCATCTGGCGGCGATACCGCTGGCGGGCACCCTTGTCGTTGAGATCTGCTCTCTCCGCAACCCGGAAAGCCTCCGTGACCTCAACTGTGAGTGGATCATCGTCGGTTTGGCGGATCAACCCTTTCTCCAGCATCCCGAAGATCACGAGGGGGATCACCTTGGTCAGCGGAATCTCAAGCAGGGCCGCGGCTTCTGGTGCCGTCAGGCCACGCTTGATCCCGCCCCCCTCGACCTGAGCGATGGGGGGAAGGTAGTTCGGTTTCATCGCGCGGATGATGCCGCGTACGACCAGGAAGACGATAACGATCGGGATGAGTATGGGGATGCAGACGAACAGGAACGGGAGGATACCGGCGAGCCAGCGGCCCAGGATGTCCCAGAAGGTGACCTCGATAACCTGGGTGATCCCGCGTCGGGGAAACGAGACACCCACGCGATAGGCTTCCGTCGGTCTGACATTCTCGTAGCGCCACACGACGACAGTGTTGCCGCGATCGTCGCTGTACTTGTCCGTAAAGGGCTCATCCTGGTAGAGTACCTCGTCGGGCCCGATATCAGGCAGCAGGCGGACCCGGATCTCGATGTTCCCGGTGCCCTGGATCAGGCTGCTGTCAAACCACGTCGGTGTGATCTGCAGGGAGGCGTTCTCCTCGTTGGTCGTATCGGCATAGACCATCTTGGGTGAGACAAACTCCATATGCAGTTTTCCGGTTTTGCCTGGTCCGATGGCGTAGTTGTCCAGATGAACCTCCACGCCCATATCGATGTAGGTCGATGTGCGGATATCATCCAGGGGGTGTCCGTCGATGGAGGCGACCATTTGTGAGAGGTCATACTCATCGTTGGGCGTGCCGATGTCCACGATATCGATGGGGCTGCCCTGGTTCTGGAAGGTGATGTCGTAGACGATGCGTGTGGAGCCATCGGGCAGCACGGTGACGTCCATCAACAACTCAGGCACCGTGAAGCTGTAGGTCTGCAGGTTGGGGTCCGGTGCCGGCGCGGCCGCTGAGTGACTCGCCGGTAACGCTGCCTGTGCAGGTACAGCCAAGGCAGCGAGCGAGAGCATCGCTGTCATAGTTATCAGGAGTGCAGTAAATCGTCGTCTTTTAGCCATAGCTGTCATCCCTCTGCATATCCAGCCTGATGGAGTGCTATACCTATTCATACGCGTGCCGCGGTCAGGCGTTGCGTGCCCAGCTGTCAGGGTCCCGTGGACAACCCGCCGCACAGATGGTCAGCCCGGGGCAGACATCGCAGCGGGTGGGAGCTTCCACACGCTCGCGATACTCCCGGAAGACCGGCGCATTCCATATCGTCTCCCAGGTGTCGTCGTTCAGATTCCCGGCGCTCTCATAGCGTCCCCGTGGGGGAATGACGTCGCCGTCAGGCTCAACGCGGACGGCCACATCGCCTGAACAGCGAGGCCCGGCGGCAACTTGGTCGGCCAGCGCCATAGCCTGATCACGCTCCACCGGGGGATTCCACATGAAGCGCGCCTGTGCCAGGTCGGCGATCTCCTCGACCGTCGTCGCGACCTGGGCCATGCCCTCGCCGGTGAATATGCCGTCCTGCTCCGCCAAGGCTGCATCGGAGGTGGCGTAAGCTACGAAGGAGAGATTGTCCGCACCTTTTGCGATCAGCGTCTCGACCGTCTCCTCCAGCGTATCCAGGGTCGCCTGGATGAGGGGGATCTCTGCCACCGCGCTGATCTGGTGCTCCTCAAGCCAGGCCAACAGCCGCTCTGCGGCGGCTAGATCTCCGGCGCCGCAGACGGCGTCGTGGATGGCCGCATCCGGAGCTGCGTAGGGGAAGGTCACGTAGTCGACACCGGCCTGGCGTAGATCGGCCAGGAAGCCCTCGTCGTCAAGGTTGCTGGCCCGGCTCCGCACACCGGCGATCATCCCCAGATCCTCGGCGCGTTCCACCGCGCGGATCAGGTGCGCCGGATCTGCGTTGTCCGGAAACAACACGGTGACGTGTGGAATCCCGACCTCCCATAGGCTATCCAGGATCGGCACCAAGACGTCCGGCGGAGCCAGGGGTACGGAGGCCTGGAACGGTGCAATGAGCTGGGTGCCGTAGGGCGATGTGGCAGCATCCTCCAGATTGAAGACGGGATAGGAATCGCCCGGCGCCTTGACCTGCTCGATGATCTTGTTCACCTGAGCGATGTCAGCGCGGATCATATCGTCACGGGCGCCGGAGAAGTGCTTCTTCAGCTGCGCACTGATCTCGGTCTCCGACTTGCCCTCCAGCAGCCCCTTGGTAATGACCACACCGGTCGGGGTCAATCGTGCTGTCGCCATGGCGTTGGCAATGAGCATCCCGCTGCCATCGGTCTCCACACGGAGGTGGAATCGCGCGAAGGCCTGGTCGGTTTCGTGCATAGCGTGATAGAGTCCGGGTGCGATGGGGGCTGCGGGCTCTGCAGGTCTAAAAGTCAGCAAGCGTTTGAGCCACTCTTTCATGTCATTGACCTCCTACACCTGATATTTTTCTGTGTACAGAGCGGGTTGGTAAGCTGCACGTCTGCCCGGACACTCCTCCCTGGGACAGAGCAGACAGCTTTCGAAACGTTCCTCGGTCGCGAACCGGATCCCCGATATGGATTTGTTCGGGACCATCAAGAAACTGTCGGTCAGATGGATGCCGATTGCGGCTTCCGGATCTCCCAGAATCTTGAAGAGGGGGCGCTGTTCGCGAATCGGCCAATCAGCCAACGAGCCAGGGGCCATCGTCGCGCTCTTGCCCAGTTCGTAGCACGTCTTCAGGTGCCTATTCAGGGCGCGCGACGCAGACCCAAGCGCTGCTTCTTTGATGACATCGGCCCAGAACTTGAAGACTATATCGTCTTGTTCTTCCCCCCAGGCCTGAAGCTCCTGTCCGCACGTGGCGACATAGGCGAATGCCCGGTGGACAGCGTCAAGGTTGACGCGCAGGACCCGGCTGCGGAGCGTGACGCCGTCGATAACCACCGCATCACTCAGCTTCTCGTCGACAAAAACGAGTTTGTACATCGCCTTGGGTCTGGCGATGGCCACAGCCTCATCCACAAGGTGGTCGAGGTCTGCTTCAAAGGAACTTCCATCCTTGATATGCAGGCGCTTCTTCAGTGGCGCGATGTTGGGTCGGAAGTCGATCTCGTCTAGGATAAAGGTGGTCTCAGCGTTGGGGTTGGTGTTCATAATGCTCCGTATTGACAGCTAGTATCGGGGCGACGCTCTCTCCCGAGGCCCGCCTCAAGGTGTGCGCACCCGTGCTTGCGCCCGTGCGCGCGCACCCATGCTCCGCGGCGCGGATGCCGCCCGGGGAGCGCGCTTCTCTCTCCAGGCGGCACCCGCCGCCGCACATCTCCAGGTCGGGACAGTCCCAGCACTCCGTGGGCAGGCCGGCAGCTTCAGGATTTGTCTCGCGGTCCCGGAAGGAGAGGAAGAGCTCGCTGTTCCATATCGCGTCCCAGGGATCATTGAGGATGTTGCCGGCGGACACGTAGTATGACTGGCAGGGCAGGACATCGCCGTTGGGCTCGATACAGATCGAGTACTCGGCGGCGTTGCAGCGCTTCGGCGAGAGCCCCAGCTCCAGGGGTGAGAGCCGGCAGTAGTCGGTGACCGTGTACCAAAGGAAGCGCATGTCGCGCGCTGTGGCTTCGTCGCGGATTGCTACCAGGAGCGATGCCATCTCCTCCACCGGGATCGCATCCGGCGTGGCCGTGCCGCCACCGGCGTAGATCATCCCGTTCATAGCGAAGGTCTTTAGTCCCACATCATCCAGGAAGCCGACGATGTCGACCGCGTGATCCTGATTTTGGCGTGTCAGTGTGGTATTCGTGATGGTGTGGAGCCCGCTCTGCAGGGCGCTCCTGATACCGGCGAGCGTCTCCTCAAAGGCGCCCTCGGTGGCGACCATCGCATCGTGTACGGCCGGACTATGGCTTTCCAGCGTGATCTGTACGTGGTTGAGCCCGGCGTCTGCCAGGCGCTGCGCCAGCTGGTCGTCCGCTAACCGGCGGCCGTTGGTGTTCATGCCCACAATATGCCCCAACCGGTTGGCGTAGCGCACCAGGTCGGGGAGTTGCGGGAGCAGCGTCGGCTCACCCCCGGTCAGGATGAGGTGGGGAATCCCGATCGCGTTCAGCTTGTCGAAGACCCGGAACCACTCCTCATCAGCCAGTGTGGCCATTGTGAATCGCCCGGGTTCGTTGTAGCAGTGCGGGCAGGCGTTGTTGCACGCGTAGGTCAGGGCCACATCGGCCTTGTAGGGCGCCGTGACGGGGGTGCTGAAGAGCGGCTGGAACTCAACGTCCGCGGCAATGGCGCATGTCGGGCAGCCATCGACATTCTCGCGGAGGCGTTCTACCATCTCATACATACGGTTGAGCGCCGCGGACAATTCCGTCCGCGTGACGCCGCGATACTGGCGCGCCAATCGTGCTTCGGCACGCTCCTTGGGGATGCCGTCCAGCGCGAGCTTGACCATCTGAACCGCGGTCGGGTTCAGGTGGATCACCTCGGTGACGTCGATGAAGAGCACCCCGGATCCATCTTTATGGATGCGCAGATGGATGCGACGTTGGCCGCCATCGAGTTGAATAGGGTAGGTCAGGAGACCGGAAGGATGAGACAGGGTCCGTGTGTGTGGGCCGTCGCCGTCGCCCCTTCGGATCTTATTGAGGAAATCTGTCCACTGGTGGCTTAGTTTCATCTCTCTAATCGTTTTAATGATGCTGTGCTGAAGGGTCTGATGATCGGGCGGTATCGATTTTCTGGCAGTCTCCTGCAGTCGCTAACGCTATGCGGACTGGCGGCTGAGGTCTGTCGTTGCCACCCGCGCCCATAGGGGGACTGCCCTGCCCGGCGCGGGTGCCAGTGCTACCACTTGGGTGCTTCCTCGATCTGGTAGGAGGCGCCGCAATAGGGACACTCCACGAAGATGGCGCCGGCTTTGACCTCAAGATTGTCCTTGCTCAGTGCGCCGCCGCAGGACTGGCACTTCATCTGCTCCAGCTGTACGTCGCCCGTCAGGTCGATCTTCTGGATGTGGGTGATCTCCTCCTTCGTGGGTTTCACGCGGGTGAGGTAAACCAAAACGCCGGCGGCGGCGAAGAGGATGATGCCGACGACGACACGGATGAATTGGCCCTGCGATCCGACGACGAACATGAAGCCGAAGAATGCTACCACAGCAGCAATCAGATAGGTTACGATTTCCATCGCATTCTCCTTGGGGTGTTGTCAGAGTTGCAGGAGCTAGTATAGATCATCCTGGATCGACGTCAACGACGATGATGGGGTGCACTTACGCATCTGGATCGCAAGGGGGGCCACGCAATCTCCCTACGCGGTGATCTGCCTTCTTATTGTACAGACGACCCGGTGGGTCGTCTGCGTCGTGCCGCCCGCGGCGCGACGCCATCTCCGCTTGGTGCTGCGGAGCGCGTGCCCCGCTGTGATGGTTCTATGGAATTCCTCTGCTACCCCTCCAGCCCCGGATGGCCGGGCGCCGGCATGCAGATGATTTCCAGGTACCGCAGATCGAAAAAGGTCTGGGCGTGGGTGGGGTGGATGACCACGGCGGTATCGGCGCCCTTGCCGGAGCCGCCGACGGCGATGATAGGCGCATCACTCGGGAGAAGTCCGCCATCCGAGGCCATCAGGGCAATCTCGGCGGCAACCTTCATCCCCTGTCCAAAGCAGCGCAGCGTGTAGGCGATGATCTCATCGACTTGATAGGTCGCCAGCTTCTTGCGCACCGCGCGGCCGACGCCGCCAAAGGCGTGGGTGGTGGTCAGCACCTGCCCGCCGGCGGCCCTGATATCATCACAGATGTCCGGGTCGTGGTTCTTCTTGTAGGGCGTGCTGAAGCCAGCCGAATGCGTGACGGCGACCACGTTGAGGTCACGCAGCAATTGAGCTGCCTTCAGACCCGTGGCGCCACTGGTCGTCGCCACCAACACCGTCTTGATGTCCAGCGCTCGGGCACGTTCCTGTACCAGTTCAAGCGTCCGGTCCGTGTTGGCCGGCCCCGTCTGGCCGAAATACACCGCCTGTGCTCTTAGCTCGGTCATGGGTTTCCCTCTCTTCTACTTCAAAAATAGCTTCTACTCCCGGGCCTAAAGGCTTGGCTGCAGGCTTTAGGGCCTTCTTCGCGTCATATTTTCATGCTTGCGTGGTGTCCGCTGGCGGACATGGTGTCTACTTCGAGAATAACCCCGCAGAGCCCTCACCCTAACCCTCTCCCATTCCGTCTGCGGAGTATGGGAGAT
>JAGHDT010000214.1 GCA_021159805.1 Anaerolineae bacterium | reverse complement strand
TAATCGCCCCGTGGCAGCCCCTCGGGCAGTGTGAGAAGATGCTCATCTCGCACAAAGTCTCCGGGGTGCCAGTCAGGGGTGGGATAGAAGCCGTAGACAGGTATGCCGTCGGACTGCGTCACCAGCGTGTCGTCCGCCGTCAGCACGTGGACGAAGACCCGGTAGCTCTGCGGGATCTCCTCGGACGGCGTCCAGAGCAGAGCCACCCGAAGATCATCGCCGGGCCGCGCGCGCAACGGGGCATCAAAGCCGGCCAGCCTGATCCGCCCCTGCGGATCGCCCAATCGATAGTCAACGTCGTAATCCATCCGAATCGGCGCCTGATCGACATCAGGTGGGTGCACCACCGTCGCCAGAAGCAGATCTTCCCGGGTCTCACCATCACTGCCGAGAACCGGAACAGGACGACCACTCGCCTCCCGCAGAGTGAGTCGCAGGTCGTACGCCCCCTGAGGGAGGTCGTCGGGCGGCGTCACAACGTAGCGCTGGGCGAGTCTGCTGTCGCCCCCGAACGTCAGGCCCGAAGGTTCGAAGCCGCTCTGCGAGACATGCCACACCCGGCCGCCGTTCTCGGCAACAAGCCGGACGGAGACCGTCAGGCCGGCGTAGTCCTGACCGGTGACGTCATCCCAGAGCAGCGTCAGATAGAGGGGAACATCCGGGGTGGCTGTGAAGCTGCTCAGCCGGTAGCTCCTCAGGACAGCCGCATCGGTGACAAACTCACCGGGCGCCGGCAGATCCGTGCCTAGATCAAAAGGAGAGGGGGTGTAGGCATACAGCGTGAGATCCACAGCAATGGGATAGACGTGGCGCCAGTTCGCGACCGGCTGGTAGCGCTGACTGAACCACGGTTGACCGCGGAGGCTCCCCCACACGATCTCGTTGCCGGCCACGAGATAGTCCGGGCGACGGTCGTCAAGTAAAGACAGCAGGTCAAACGCATCAGCCTCAGGAGGAACCTGTACCGCCGGCGTGTCACCAAAACAGGCAGCGGCGGACTCGGGCAACGCCACCATCTCAGAAATCAGAGCATGGGTTGCGAGCCACGCAGCGGGCTCGCGATAGGCACTGTCTCGGGGGCATCTCTCACCGCAGCCACACACTCCCAGCAGGACTGTAATGCCGGCTGTCAGCCAGAGATTGCGCCGTGTGAGCATCTTCCAGTGTACCATTGCGATAGCCACCACTCAGGCACAGTCAACGCTCGGGGCCGTGCAGGGGGCCCCCAATCACTCCACGCGGTAGAGCTTCACCCAGTTACCGCGGATGCGGCCCCGGTGCATCTTGGCCAGGACCTGCTCCACATACTTCTCCCGAACATCGACCAGCGTGCGCTGGTCTTGGATATCGATGGCTCCGATAGAGCGCCCCGGAATATTGGCCTCGGAGGCAATCGCGCCGACGACATCCCGCGGGCGGATGCCCTCCTGCTTGCCGATGTCCATCGCCAACCGCACCATGCCCTGCTCCCGCCCACCTTTGCGGCGTCCACCACGCGGGCGGTCATCACCAGAGCGCGGACGGCGGCGGCGGGAATCAGAACCGGAAGAGCGCCTCCGGGGACGTGAGAAACCGTCCAACACGGCAATCGGCGCCACAGACTGGCTCTCATCCTCGGCACGGGTCATCTGCATCGCCGCCGCAGCGATCTGTTCCGGCGTGAAGCCCAAATCAGAGAGCCGCTGCACGAGACCGGATGACCGGTCCTCAAGCTGCGCCAACTGCTCCAACATGTGGTCAAGAAAGAGCGTATCCCGCCGCGCCATCACCTGATCGACCGTGGGGAGATCCGCGCGCACAATAGGCTCCATCGTATAGGCCTCGATGCTCCGCAGCTGACGCTCGTCACGCGGCGTGATGAGCGTCAGCGCCACACCGCGCTTCCCGGCTCGACCTGTGCGGCCGATCCGATGCACATAGGCCTCCGGGTCCAGCGGCACGTCGTAGTTGATCACGTGCGAGATGTCGTCGATATCCAGGCCACGTGCTGCCACATCGGTGGCTACCAGCACCGGGATCTTGCCCGAGCGGAAGTGTCCCATCACGCGCTCGCGCGCTGCCTGGGCCATGTCGCCGTGCAGCGCCTCAGCCGGGACACCGCGTGCGTAGAGGTTCTCGGCAAGCTCGGCCGCCCCGATCTTGGTCCGTGTGAAGACCAACGTGGTCGTCGCAGACTCAACTTCCAACAGGCGAAGGAGCGCCGCCAGCTTATCCGATTGGTGGATCAAGTAGTACCGCTGCTCCGTATCTTTCACCGTCACCTGCCCCGGATTGATGGCGATGGTCTGAGGGTTGTCCATGTAACGATCCGCCAGCCGACGGATAGGCTTGGGCAACGTAGCTGAGAATAGCGCGGTCTGCCGATCCGAGGGCGTCTCGTCCAGGATCGCCTCAATGTCCTCGATAAAACCCATGCTGAGCATCTCATCGGCTTCATCCAGCACCAGAAGACGCACATTGCGCAAGTCGAGCAGCCGCTTGCGGATCAGGTCCAACATACGTCCCGGGGTACCGACCACGACGTCCACGCCCTGCCGCAGACGCCGGATCTGTCGGTCGTACGACTGGCCACCGTAAACGGGCAGCACGCGAACACCGCTGTGCTGCCCGTAGTCGCGGATAGCCTTGGCAACTTGGTTTGCCAACTCCCGCGTCGGCTCGACAACCAGCCCTTGAATGCCCGCAGTCTCCGTGTCCAGGATCTGCAGCATCGGCAAAGCGAAAGCCGCCGTCTTGCCTGTGCCTGTCTGAGCTTGCCCAAGCACATCCCGACCTGCCAACAGCGCAGGAATGGCCTGCTCCTGAATCGGCGTGGGAGTCTCATAGTCCATATCATCCACAGCCTGCAGGAGCTGCGGGCGTAGATCAAATGCCTCAAAATCACTACTCATATCTGTCTCACTGTCCCTTCAAGAAAAGAGGCCCTGCCAATACCGGCAGAGCCTCAGTGCATTACCGTTGATGGAAAGAGACGCCCTTGCGCCGCACCCCATAGTATACCACGAATTCCCACAAACGTGCGACGCCCGTTTTGACTTTACCGGAAGCGTCCCATCCCTCTGCTGCAGCCGGTGTCACTCCCAACTGCGCTTGATCTGCTGCGGCCGGTGTCTCACCGCGCCGCTCTTTGTGTTGGGCCGCACGAGTTCGCTGCAGCCTGGGTCTCACCGCGCTACCCTTCTTTCAACTCACCAGCACCCATCTACCACTCAACACCCGATAGCGCCACATCCGATAGCCCTGGCGGATCTAGCAGCCAGTATGCCGCTGACGAAAATCGCCAATCCGTTGCACCACGAACC
>JAGHDT010000457.1 GCA_021159805.1 Anaerolineae bacterium | reverse complement strand
GTGCTGGCCCTCCTGCGGGGCTGGAATGTGGGGGACTGAGGGAGTTTCTCCACAAAGCGCCGGTGAGCGACGTGGATGCGTGAGGTTTGGCGCGGAAAGGCGGATGAATGGCTTGCCATTATCCGCAGCCTGCTGTATAATACGTTTGATTCGATGTGATGGTTCACAATGCAGAGGTCCCGTCCTCTATGGCTCATCCGCAGATCAAGCAGGCTACGCTCCGTGACATTGCCGACGAGGTCGGCGTTTCGTACCAGACTGTGTGGCGTGTGGTCAATGATCATCCCAACGTGGCCAAGGCGACTCGGTCGCGTGTGCAGAGAGCGGTGGAGGAGTTGGACTATCGTCCTCATCGTGCGGCTCAGATGTTGACGACGGGACGGTCGTATATCTTGCAGTTGGTTATTTTCGAGTACGGTCACAGCGATCGTCTCCCCGCGATTCTCCATTGGGGGCGTGAGTATGGCTACAGCATTATCGTCACCGAGCTGGAGGTCCCTCCAACGGCGGCGTCTGTGCGGTCCGTGCTGAGGGAGACCTCGCAGATGATTGACGGATTGCTGTTCTTGATGCCCTATCCTCATCTGAACTATGATGATCTGAGTGATCTGTGTCAGGGTCGGCCTTTTGTTGTCGTAAACACGAAGCTAGGCTCGAAGATGCCTTCTGTCGTTTTCGATCAGTGGAACGGAGCTCGCTCGGCGGTCAGCCACTTGATTGACCTGGGCCATCGGGAGATCGCGGAGATCAGCGGCCCGTTGGATCATTTTGATGGGGCCATGCGGCATAGAGCTTGGGAAGTCTTCCTGGGTAATAATGGTCTAGAGCCGTCTTTGACGGCAGCTGGAGATTTCTCGGTTTGCAGCGGATATCTGTGTGCGGGGCAGATTCTGGCACAGAAGCGTCCTTTTACAGCCTTGTTCGTAGGCAACGATACGATGGCACTGGGAGCGCTGCGGGCCTTGCATGAGGCCGGGTTGCGGATCCCGCAGGATGTCTCTGTGGTTGGATTTGATGATATCCCGATTGCTGCCTATTTTGATCCGCCGCTCACGACGATGCGCCAAGATTTCGAGGCGCTGGGGCGTGAGAGTATCGAGTATCTGGTCTCCCGCATCGGGAATCTCGACGTTCCAATTCAACAGCGTGTGCTCTATCCGGAGCTTGTGATACGAAAAAGCACCCAGCAGAACCCGGTATAATAGATAATCCTACTGAAGTAAGGAGGTGGATTGAGGAGAACTTGGTCTTGGTTGGTCTCTGTATGAATTCCGCTTGTTTGGTTTGTCAATGACATTCTTATTAGGAGGAAGATCGATGAAGAAGATTTCACGTCGGCAGTTCCTGCGTGTCTCAGCTGTTGCTGGTGCAGGTGCCGTTTTAGCTGCCTGCGGTGGCGGCACAGAAGCCCCCACTGAGGCTCCTGTGGAGGCTCCCGAAGAGCCGGTGCAGGTCGAGGCTACCGCCACCAAGCCCGCTCCCGCGACCGCAACCCCCAAGGCTGAAGCCATGGAGCCTACCGCGGTGCCCGAAGCAGAACAGGTATGGCCCCGCGAAAACGTTACGCGCGAGCGCACCCTGATGTACGTCTTCGGTGCTCAGGAAGAGCCCTCCACCGGCATCGGCAGCTTCTATGCCAGCGACTGGCACCAGCGTGCCGGCTCGGCTATGGTGGAGTTCCCGTTCCGGTACAACGCCCTCGATGACAAGACGTACCCGTGGCTTGCCGAGAGCTACGAGTACAATGACGACGCGACCGAGATGACGCTCTACCTGCGCAAGGGCGCCAGGTGGCAGGACGGCGAGGACTTCAACGCCGAGGACGTGGTCTTCACGTACGCGTCGTTGAAGAAGTTCGCACCTGACCTGGGGAACTCCGGACTGGTGGATCGGTACGTTGACTCGGTGGAGGCTTTGGACGACTACACCGTGAAGTTCACGCTGACGGAGCCCAACTGGCGCTTCCACTTCACGCACTGCACGTCGCGCTTTGATCGCGCTATTTACCTGGTGCCTGAACACATCTTCTCTCAGGTCGAGGGCGACTGGCGCGAGTTCACGTTCTTTGATCTCGACAAAGGTTGGCCCGTGAACACCGGTCCCTATGCCCTGACCCGGATGGAGCCCCAGGTGAAGAATCTGGACCTGGTCTACGAGTGGTGGGCGGTGGACGTCGGCCTGGTCGACAAGATGCCCCGTGTTGAGCGCATTACCAACATCGGCTGGCCCGGCGAAGAGGTCGGTGCTCAGATGTTGATCAATGACGAGGTCGATGTGACCCTGGACCTGCGCCCTGCTACCATCGAGGCGATCCTTGAGCAGGCGAGCGACCACATCATCACCCACACGGGTTTGGAGAAGCCCTACGGCTACGTCGACTGGTGGCCCACGTCGATGTTCTTCAACACCCTGGAGGAACCGTACGACAACCCCGACGTGCGTTGGGCGATCGCCTACGCCGTCGATCAGCAGCAGATGATGGATGTGGGCTATGGTGGTGCGGGTGTTGTCGACAACGCTCCGTTCCCGGCCTACCCCGGTTTGGTAAAGTACAAGGACGGTGCCTCGCCGGAGCTCAAGGAGATGATGGACAATGTGCTGAAGCACGACCTTGACAAGGTTGATGAACTGATGACCAAGGCG
>JAGHDT010000013.1 GCA_021159805.1 Anaerolineae bacterium | reverse complement strand
GGCTGGGACTGGACCATTATCTGTGGGTAGAAACCACCGATGACACCCCCCCCACTCTTGAGGAATTGACAGATGGCGTGCGATTCATCGAGCAGCAGCTCTTCGAGGGCCACGGTGTCTACATTCACTGTGCTGCGGGGGTAGGTCGGGCCCCCACGATGGCAGCAGCCTATCTGATCTCTCAAGGCACCACGGCGGCGGCGGCCTGGCAGACAATCCGCGCGGGGCGCCCCTTCATCCGGCCAACACCACCACAGATTAGGGTCATTGCAGCCTTCGAACATCAGTACAGGACACTTCTGGCAGATCGCGAGCGAGATCGGCAGAAGCGAGTATGATCTAGGTGGAGCGATGGCACAGAGAAGGCAGGATCTATGACCAACGACAGAGCCACAGACGAACCAGAAAAGGCTGGCGGCACGGTCCCTCCAGCCCGGACGCCACGGCGATGCCACGATGACAGGTACGCTAACCGACGAAGCAGCTCAGGTTCTGCTGGATTGGGAGATTGATGAAACCCATCAATGGGTCGCTGCCGCGCCCAAGATCGGCCACCTGCGGCGCCACCGCAGCAGAGTCGCCAGCAACAGCGCTATTATAGACAATGCAACCGACGCGCTGCACGATCTGTTGACACCACTCACCTATCCGGAACCCTGACTGCGATCCGGCATATCTGAAACGGGCTGGGAGGCCCGCGGACACGCCTATGAACAACCGCACCAACGAACGCAGACTTGGCTGGAAGGAATTCCTACTTTCGCTCTTTCTGATCGTGGTGGTATGGGCCACCGGGGATCTGCTGGGTATCGGCATCCGGCCAACCGGCACGCCGGAATCTGATCCCGCGGGGGTCGTCCGCGTGCTGTTCACCAACCCGAGGGCGCAAAGTAGCAGCACGAACACTGGAGGACTGGACGAAGAGCTCGCAGCGTTGATTGATGAGTCGCAGGTGAGCGTCGATGTCGCGGCTTTCGACTTTGAGCTCGCCAAGGTGGCAGATGCGCTGGTTCGCGCGCAACAGCGCGGCGTACAGGTGCGCCTTGTGACGGACTCGGACTATGAAGAAGAACTGGGACCCGCAACACTGAGAGCGGCAGGAGTACCTTTCGTAACCGACGATCGCGACGCCTTCATGCACAACAAGTTCGTCGTCATTGACGGCCATCAAGTCTGGACCGGATCCTGGAACCTCACCGAGAACGGGACCTATCGCCACAACAACAATGTCCTCGTCATCCAGTCCACCAAGATGGCCAAGAACTTCACAGCAGAGTTCGAGGAAATGTTTGAGGATGGGGCTTTTGGCCCAACATCCCCGGACAGTGTCCCGTATCCATACCTCGATCTAAACGGCATACAAATCGAGACGATCTTTGAGTCGGAGGGAAACGCCCGCGAGCGCATCATCGACTTGATCGAGGACGCGGACAACAGCGTCCTCTTCATGAGCTTTGTCCTCACGGACAATGATATCACCAAGGCCATTATCGCGCGGCACCGTGCGGGAGTGCGCGTGGCGGGTGTCATCGAGTCGGGCAATATCGGGGATGCGGGATCAGACTTCGAGGCACTCCGACAGGCGGGAGTTGACGTCCTCGCGGATGGCAACCCCTACTTGCTCCACCACAAAGTTATCATCCTGGACGGCGCCATTGTCATCACCGGTTCCTACAACTTCAGCGCCAGCGCTGCAGAGAACAACGACGAGAATGTGCTCATCCTCCACAGCCCTGAGGTGGCAGTGCGCTATGTGGAGGAATTCGATAGTGTCTATAGCACCGCGGAGGCAACAGCGGCAAGCCACTAGATGGGCCTGCGCATAGGCCGATATGTGAGCCTATGCGCCCTCGTGCATAAATCACAGTAGTGCCACTATGTCCAAGTCTATGAATATGGAGGTTAGATGATGAACGAACGACCAACTCAGCAGGGCACGAATCGATGGAAGTGGGCCACCATCGTACTGCTCTTCCTCTTGGTTCTGATAGTAGCATGTTTGACCAGCGCCGTGTGGGGCGGCTTGATAGGATATGCCATTGGTCGGCACGACGGGCACGGGGCCACGGACCATGATGGGTACTATGGCCCCTTTGAGGCACCGGCGCCCCCCTATGCGCCTATGCCGGACATGCCCTTCTTTGAGGGACGGCCCTGGCTGGGCGTTAGCTTCGTGATGGGACCGGAAGGCGCACAAGTCACCAGCGTCGTGCCGGGAAGCCCGGCCGATGAAGAGGGTCTTGAGGTCGACGACGTCATCACCGAAGTCGACGGCGTCGCTGCTACCGCTTCCCGGCCGTTGGACGAGCTCATCCTGGGCTACGAGCCCGGTGACAGAATCGAACTCACAGTCACACGCGATGGACGTGAGCGGACGGTCCGGGTGCGCCTCGCCACACGCATGGAGGGTGAGATGCCCTGGCATCCCGACAACTTCCCCGTGGAGCCACTCATCCCCGACTGGCGGGGATAGACGGCGGGATCACCGGCCCCGTCAGATCACAACGCCCCGCACCCTGGGATCCCAGGAGCGGGGCGTGCTGTTTCAGTTTCAGATCAGACAAGCGACTCGTAGATCTGCATCACGCGATCGACTAGCCGGTCCTGCGTGAACTC
>JAGHDT010000077.1 GCA_021159805.1 Anaerolineae bacterium | reverse complement strand
GAAGGGGACGCCGGCATCGGTGAGACCGAGGACGGCGGTGGCAGCGGGGATGGGCGCGATGTCGTCGAGGAGAGGCTGGAGGGAGACGGGCTTGGGTTCGGGATTGGCGAAGGAGAGGACGACGCCGTTCTCATCGCGGACGACGGCGAGGGAGGAGACGCGCATGGCGAGGGCGAGATCGTCGGCGAGGCGGCGGATGGTGGCGAGACGGGTGTGGGGAGCTGGGGAGAGGAAGAAGCGAATCAGGCGGGGGCCGACGGTGCCGCCGGTGATCCTGCCGGGTGCACGATGTGCGGCCAGCACTGCCTCTGCGCGATCGGCCTGGTACTCCAGATAGGGTCTCATGTTCTTGCTCTTTTCTCTCTCTGCTATATGTGCTCTGGAAGATAGAACGCATGTTCTATTCCCATTATACCCACGTGGTACGGTGCTGTCAAGTGTTGGCCGGCGTTGGGTGTGTGTCTGAATGGAGGCGAACGCTCAAGAAGAGCCCGTCGCCAGACGGTCGCCGAGCACCAAACTCATTCTGACACATGCCCTGGCAGTCCTGGCCCTGATGATCGTGAGCAAGGAGGGCGTCTGTGAGTCAGAACTGCTGTTGGCATTCAGGCTGTGCGGATCTCCATCTGGTTCTTGCCCCCAAAGTGAAACACTTTCGCTATCTCTCGACGTTGGAGGAAGTCACCGGACCGTTGTTTTGCAGTCCCCTTGTGATATACTGAATAAGCCTGGCCAGGAGCCGGGCTATTATAGAATGGCAAAGGTGACAGACGTGAGTTTGAGTCCTCCCCTATCAAGTAGAAGCAGTGTTGTTCAGCGTCACATAGAGAATCTTGAGAGTCCGAACCCTAGAATACGATCACAGGCGGCTGAGGATCTTGGGAAGTTGGGGGCACAGGAGGCTGTGCCCGCGTTGGTAGAACGCCTGCAGGAGGACGTAAACACGTACGTCCGTAGCTCCACTGCCGAAGCCCTGGGGTGGATCGGCGACTCCGGTGCGATTTTCCCCTTGATGGACGCTCTGAGAGATTCTTGTTCCTTCGTGCGTCGCGCCTCGGCAATTGCGCTGGGTCAGATGCAGGCCAAAGAGGCCCAGGGCGCATTGCTTCGGGTCCTCGAGGATTCGAACTTCTACGTTCGGCGCGCCTCCATCAACGCCATTGGTAAGCTCGGCATTCCAGATCTCGGCGCTCAGCTAGTTCCCTTCCTCGAGACACCTGATCCGCGCATCCGCAGGACGGCCATCATCGCGCTGCGGCGATTGGGTACGTCCGGGGCGGTGCCCCAGATGATGGCAATGCTTGAGCAGTACCTGATTCAGCCAAACCAACGCGATCTCCCAGTTGTGAAGACACTCGTCGTGGCGCTGGGGGAGATGGAAGCAGTGGAAGCTGTCCCTGCACTGGTCCGCGTGCTGCGGGGCTATGTGGGGGTCCGCTCGCTCACCGCAAAGGCTCTTGGCCGCATCGGCGATCCTCAGGCGGCCGTGGCCCTGATCGAAGCGCTTAGGGATAAAAAGAGCCGCAACCTGCAGCTGACTGCCCTCAAGAGCTTGGGGGATCTGGGATACGAGCAGGCAAGTCCCGCAATTCGTCCCTTCCTCGATGAGCCAGATCCGCGACTACGCCGTACGGCTGCGCTAACACTCGGGGTGCTCAAGGACAGAGAGGCGACTCCGAGGCTGTTGGCCATGGCGAAAGATGATCAAAGCCCACTGGTACGTCCCTCGGCTGTCGAGGCCCTGGGTCAGGTCGGCGATGCCTCTTTGATCGGGGAGTTACTGCCTTTTGTCGATGACAGCAATGCCTATCTCCGTGCTGCCCTGGCCCGTGCGCTGAGCACGCTGGACGGCGATACGCCGGAGGTGCGGGCGGTGCTGCTGCAGTTGCAGCAGGACAATGTTCGTCACGTGGCCATCGCTGCTGAGCGGGCGCTGGCCCGCTGTGACACCCCGGTCCGCGCTCGGAAGAAGAAGGGGAAAGAAGTGGAGTCGGACCCCGATAGCTGTCCTGAGCCGGACAAGCGCCACATCTCGTGGCTGCGCCGTTTCCTGGGTCGTACTTGAACCAACGCTGCGCACACGCCATACAGAATCACCGGGGCCGGTCACGTTGATCGTGACGGGCTCCGATCTAGTCACATCAAGGCACCCGATTTATGGTACACCACCCGTTCTGATGAGCATCTGTCCATTCTCATCCTGCAGCGTCAGCCCCAATGGACCCTCTGAGCCCTCAGGACGGGTCCAGGTGGTGTGGAAGGCTTCGATCGGGGTCAACTCGATGTCCCAGGCCTCGACAGCTCTATTCTGAACCCACAGTGTGAGCGTGCCTGCCGTAACGGCTGTGACGGTGCACCCGATCTCTGCGCCGCTCTCTGAGGGCAGCAGGGCGACCGCGGCTTCTGCGTTGGCGGAGGTGACGCTGCCTATGCCGTGGACCGGGTACCAGCGTTCGGCCCATCCAACGGTGTCGCCTGCTGCCAGGGTCGTTATGTCGGCAAACGTAGGCGTGATGCCGCTCCATAGTTCGATGTAGCTGCTGTCATCGTCCGTCCAGAGGCGTGAGGGCAGCGTTCCCGGACCGAAGAACTTCGTCCCCGCCGGCCATCCCGGCGTAAAGGCGCGGACCATGCCCTGATCAGCTGCCTCGTCGTAGAGGGCAACAAACCCCTCAGTGACCTGGGGCACAAAGAAACCCAGGTAGTTCTGCCACGTTTTATAGAGACCCAGATCCCGACCTTCGTAGATGGGCCACGTCATAGGCTGCCACGCGCCGGGTAAGGACTCATCGCCGGTCGAGTGCACGATCACCTGGTCGGTGGGGAAGATCAGGCGTGTCCGGCCCGAGACGCGGTTGTCCCCGAGGGTGACCATAGCGTTGATCCAGTATTGGAATGTCTGCTCCGACTCGGTGTTGTTCTTCACCCAGGGCTCGATGACTACATAATCGTGGGCAGCATCGAGGGAGATGGTGGCGCCGACGGTCAACCCGGTGCGGTCCTCCACGTCGCTGACCGTAACCGAGGCCGTGCTTCCGGTTGCGCTGATGCTGTAGCTCCACGGGCGCCACTCGTTGAGGCCGTGCTCCTCCACTGGGAAGGCAAACTCGATCCCGCCGGCAGCCAGCCACCAGCCGCGGTAGCCCCATCCCGTCGGTTTGATCACCGGGTTCTCGTAGAGCAGGTGTCGCCCGGTAGCTTTGTCCACCCAGCGGTAGACGCGACCGCCCAGCTCGGGCAGAAGGGTGAGCGCCACGTAGTCGTTTTCCAGCACGATCGCCGCGTAGTCCTTTGGCTCCGCCGGTGTGACCTGCTCAGAGAGCAGGCGCGGGTAGGGGTAGACCGCATCATCCGGCTCGGTCTTCTGGAACGCTGCCTCATAGCCGTAGGTCGACAGCGTCAGCGTTGATTCATGAATGAGCACTTGCCCGGCAGGCACGGCAACGGGCATTGAGGGGAGCGGCGTCGCGGTGGGTGTCGGCTGGACCGCCGTGGGCGAAGGCGCCGGCAGCGGTGTGGGGGACGCTGCTGCCGCAGGCGGTGAAGCCGTACGCGGTTCCGCGGCCGGTGACAGGACAACGGTTGGCGTCTGTGTGAGTCCCGGCTCATCAGTCAGTCCCGGCTCATTTGTGAGCCGCCGCGTCGTTGTCGCGGTGAGCGGCGGCTTTGCAGGTGGGGCCGTGGGTGCCGGTGTTTCCCGTGTGCATGCCGCGAGCAGCACGGTAAGCAGCAAGTGCGTCCATAGCTTGGTCTGTCGCATGGCTATCCCCCGGCTGTTGTTGTCGCGTCAAAGAGATTCTAGCGCTGTAAGCAGACAGGTCAACGAACTGGGCGTTCTGCGTAGGCCGAAGTCCGGTGTGGGGCGGTAGCGTTAGCCTGATCAGTGGTTGGGACTGCTGTTGAGGGTGTGCCACGCGCGCGGGTGTGCTGTGGCGCGGTTGTCTGCACGCGCGTGGCGAACACGACAGCCTGTCCCCGCAGGGGAGTTCGCCACTACGCAGGGAGACGCGGCACGGTGCGGGCGTTCGTAGAAAGCGAGTCATCGGATATAATGAGGGGCAAGTACCGTGACGTTTGGGGTGAATCGCATCTCAAGCGCGTATTGTGGTGTGTCCGACCTGGTTCTATGGGCGTCGCGATCGCGGTGACGCTGGATTCTCGGCAGAAGGAGGTATTCAATGCCAGTTACAGCAGTTGTTGGTGCACAGTGGGGGGACGAGGGCAAGGGACGTATCGTTGACTATTTGGGTCAGCGTGCGGACTTGGTGATCCGCTATCAAGGCGGTGACAACGCGGGGCATACTGTGGTGAATGACTACGGCAAGTTTGCACTGCATCTGGTGCCGTCAGGTATCTTCAATCCTGAGACGCTCTGTCTGATTG
>JAGHDT010000049.1 GCA_021159805.1 Anaerolineae bacterium | reverse complement strand
GTCCGGGCACTTCACCCCGATCTTCTCAAGCCAGGGCTCGGTGTACCGGCACGTGGGGAAGTCGCTACAACCGATAAACCTCCCGTACCGGCCCCAGCGCACAATAAGCTGTCCGCCATCACACGCGGGACACTCACGCCCCACATATTCTACGTGCTCGATCTTGGTAATCGCCTGATCGGCTTTCTCCAGCGTCTTCTCAAATGGCCCGTAGAACTCTTTCATCAGGGCCACCCAATCGCGCTCACCGCTGGCTACCTTGTCGAGCTCAGACTCCATGCGGGCGGAGAAACCCACATTGATCAAGTCCGGGAAGTTCTCCACCAGAAGATCATTCACCAGAATCCCCGTCTCGGTCGGCTCCAACCGCCGTTGGCGACGATGTACATAGTCACGCTGTCTCAGCGTAGTCAAAATGCTGGCGTAGGTCGAGGGACGGCCGATGCCATATTCCTCCAACACCCGGATCAGCGTTGCATCGTTGTACCGCGGCGGTGGTTGAGTGAAGTGCTGATCCGGAAGAAGCCTGATCAAATCCAGCAGTTGGTCGACCTTGAGCGATGGAATCTCCTGGGCCTTCTCCTTCGCGCGCTCATCAGGTCTCGTCTCTTCGTAGACCACCAGGTATCCCGGGAAACGGAGGGTAGAACCGGAAGTTCTGAAGAGATAGGGCTTCTCGGCCCCATCGCCGGCGGAGACCTCCACACTCATGGTGTCATAGGTCGCCGGATTCATCTGACTGGCCAGGAAACGCCGCCAGATCAGATTGTACAACCGGTATTGGTCCCGGCTCAAGTGAGCCTTGATCATTTCGGGGACTCGGGAAACACTCGTGGGCCGGATCGCCTCGTGGGCCTCCTGAGCAGCCTTCGACCGGGTCTTGTAGATAGGCGACTTCTCCGGCAAGAACTCTGGACCGTAGCGCTTGGTGATATAGTCGCGCGACTCTGTTTGCGCCTGCGCTGAAACATTTGTACTATCAGTGCGCATATAGGTGATCAGGCCCTCAGCGTTACCGTTGCCCAAGTCAATACCCTCATAGAGCTGCTGCGCGATCTGCATCGTCTTACGTGCTGAGAAGCGCAGCCTGCTCGAGGCCTCCTGCTGCATGGCGCTGGTCGTATAGGGAGCGGAA
Source organism: Anaerolineae bacterium (assembly GCA_021159805.1). Taxonomy (GTDB): domain Bacteria; phylum Chloroflexota; class Anaerolineae; order B4-G1; family SLSP01; genus PWVB01. Next base: position 2,253 of record JAGHDT010000049.1, on the reverse strand, counting down.
GGGCGGCGTGTGCGCTTGCCCTTCTTGACCTTCGACACAGCGTAGATCGCATGCTCAAGCTCATCCAGAATCGCCCTAACGTCATCCTCGCTCGTAAGAGAGACGTCCTCGCCGGCGATCTTCACCAAACGTGCCGTGAATGTCGCCGGGCCCTTGCCGGTCTTGGTTTCTTGAACCGACAACTGTGCATCCAGCGTCCAATACTCCTCACGTAAGAAGTTCTCGATCTCACGCTCACGCTCAACCACCAGCCGCAGGGCAACAGACTGCACGCGTCCGGCGGACAGACGGCTGCGGATCTTGCGCCACAGCAGTGGGCTCAGCTTGTAGCCGACCAGGCGATCCAGGATACGTCGCGCCTGTTGCGCATCCACCAAGTCCATATTGATAGATCGTGAGTGCGAGAAGGCCTCGTCGATCGCAGGTTTGGTGATCTCGTGGAAGACCACGCGCCGCGTCCGTTCGGGGGTCAACCCCAACACCTCGTAGAGGTGCCAGGCAATCGCCTCCCCCTCACGGTCGAGATCCGTGGCCAGGTACACCTCAGCAGATTTCTTGACCGCTGCCTGCAGCTCCTTAACAACCGCACGTTTCTCGTTCGGTACGCGGTAGCTGGGTTCGAAGTCGTTGTCGACATCCACGGACAGCTTTGAGCGCAGCAGGTCCCGGACGTGGCCTACGGAAGCCTTCACCGTATACCCCTTGCCCAGAAAGCCGCCGACCGTGCGAGCCTTGGTCGGAGACTCGACAATCACAAGTTTGCCGGTGGGCTTGGGCGGCTCAGGTTTGGGCGGACGCACCATATTGGCATGCATAGGCGTCTCGCCCATGCGAAACATATTGGTCCCACAGACACTACAGCGACCTCGAGTCGCAGGCTGCCCTTTCTTGGTGAAAACGGGCGTTGGCTCCACCATCTCCCGTTTCTCGCGACACTTTACGCAATAAGCCACAATGCTTGGTTGTTCAGTCATTCATCCTTCCATCCGAGGGCCACAGGGGCGCCTGCAGCTGCCGCCAGTATCCCTCCCGAGACAATCGCACCCGGAAGTGACCATACCACTTCCGGGCAGCACCTTACCTATACACTTACACAGTCGTGAATCATAGCGGATGTCGCCCCCGCTGTCAAGGCATGTGCAACACGGAACGGCTTCAGCTTCGACACCGTCACGTAAACGTGGATTGTGCGCGCAGGAAGTCCGGGCGCGAACACATCGCGTCAATCAGTTACGTGCTCGACCACACCTTCATCGACTACGTAGGCCGTGCTGGGCTCATAGGCGCGTACATACTGGAGGCCACCAGCCTGCCGCACCATCCCCTTGAGCTCCATCATCACCAGCGTGCTGCTCACCAGTGCCACCGAGATCCCGCAGGCTCTGGCGAGATCATCCAGATGGCGCGGATCAGCGGACAGCTGCTCGAAGAGCGTGGCCTCCGTTGGGTTCGCCGGCAAGGAGAGCCTGGCTGCCTGCTTCGCCGGCACCTGCTCGAGGCGCAGGACCTCCAAGACATCCCGGATCTCAGTCACGACGTGCGCACCATCGCGCAGCAGCCGGTTACATCCGGCGGAACCTGGGTTTAGTATGTTCCCCGGCACGGCAAACACGTCGCGGCCTTGATCCAGGGCAAAGTCGGCCGTGATCAGCGCACCACTCCGCAGGCCAGCTTCGACTACAACCGTGCCCAAACTAAGGCCGCTGATGATGCGATTACGGGGCGGGAAATTGGCACCTTCGGGCTTCGTGCCCAGCGGGTAGTCGCTGACGACAGCGCCGTTCTCGGCAATGGCGTGGGCCAGGCTGCGATGTTCCGGTGGATAAATGTGGTCGATACCCGACCCCAACACGGCGATCGTGCGTCCGCCGGCGTCCAGTACCGCTTTGTGGACGATGCCGTCGATGCCGCGCGCCATGCCGCTCACTACCGTTACCCCGTTGCGGGCAAACCCCTCGCCCAACCGGCGCGCCACCTCGCGCCCGTACGCAGATACCTTGCGCGTCCCAACCGCGGCTACCGCCCACTCGTCAGCCGGCGTGATCTCACCCAACACAAAGAGCACCGGCGGTGGATCGGGGATCTGTGAAAGGAGGGCGGGGTAGTCGGAGGAGTCCCAGGTCAGCACATGCACACCGTCGCGCTCAAGTCGAGCCAGGAGTTTCTCGAAGTCCACCTTCCGGCGGACCTCAAGCAAGTTCGACAGCGCCCGGCGGTCCAGGTGCAGCGATCGCAGATCGGACTCTGACGCGT
>JAGHDT010000114.1 GCA_021159805.1 Anaerolineae bacterium | reverse complement strand
TGGCTGACCTTTGTGAAGTCTCGGTCTGCCGAGCCACCGCGGGCCGATTCGAAATCGATGAGCCCGGTGATTCTCCCATCCTCCACAAGGATGTTGCCGGGACGGTAGTCGTTGTGGACCCAGCATGGCCCATCGGGGGCGGGGAGATCAGCAGCCAAGTCCCTGTAGAGCGCAAGCGAGCGGGCGTAGAGATCGGGTGGCATAGCCTGGATGCAGTGTGGCTTCCATCGGTCGAGGCCGGTGTGGACCATCGCCCACCAGTCGTGGGCATCCGGATGTCCGACTTCTTCCCTGTCGCCGTAGTGATCCAGACGGTGTGTATGGAGTTGGCCGAGCAGACTGCCCATCTGACGCGCCAGACCGGCGGTGACCTGGCCTAGAATGGTAGCGCCTGGCAGGCGGGAGAGCAGCAGCGCCCCGGGCCGATCATCGTCGGGTACCCATACGTCGATCACATCCGGTACCGGTAGGTCGCCGTAGAAGGCTTCAAGAGCGCGTAGCTCGCGAAAGAGCTTTCGCTTGACGTAAGGGATCTTCAGGACCAGCTGCTCGCCGGTCACCAGCTCGATGAGCCGTACCGTGGAGCTGAATGAGTCTGGAACGGGCTGGATATCTGCGATCTCAAGGTTGAAGTGCGCGATGGCGTCAGAGACTGCGGTGTGTGTCATCCGGTGGGTTCTCTATGCCGGCAGGTCATCTTGCCCTGGACCGCAATTGCGGCAGGGATGGTTTGGCGGAGGGCGTCGGACTCATGCTTGACAGTGTTGACACCTCTTTGGTCTGGCTGCAGCCAGAGGATCTCACTGGTTCTTCCGCTGATCAGTTTTCTCAGTCGAGTGTATGATAGCAGAGAACTCAGCGACTTCGAGGACGCCCGCGATAGGCGTACCTGCGCTGTCGCGTTTGGGGTGACACAACATATCACCCGTTGTCCCGAGCGAGTTGACCTAGCGACCAGCTCCAAGAGAGGCTGAAGCGAGGGATCTGTAGCGACAGTGACGTACCTCACCTGATCCGTTCGGGATGACAGCTAGGTTCGAAGCTTCGGGAACGTGCGATTGCTCTGGTAGCCCGGGACTTTGCCTGGAGGGCTGGGGTGCGGTATAATGGGGAGGTTGAGTTCACTGGCGCTTCGCTGGCATATCTCTACCGGCCACTGGAGCGGCTTTTTGTGTCAAGGAACTGTGTGAGGGCATCTGGTATGGAAAACCTGCGCATTCGTGTTGCTTGGGTGTTTGTGGCTCTGTGTCTGGTGGCTCTGGCGGGCTGCGGGAGAGCCGTGGATGCCGAGGTCGATGATCTGGAGGTCCCCGACAATGCCGTCGCTCGCGTCGTTCTCTTTGCCGCCGATGATTGTGCCATCTGTGACGAGCTGATTGAGGGGCTGATTGCGCCACTGCAGGAACGTTGCGGCGCCGCTCTGGAGCTCAAGACGGTCGATATCGGCACGACCGCGGGATACGAAGCGTTTGTGGCGGCGGAGGTTCTGCTTGTCGGTGAGGCCGGGCGCTGGGAAGTACCCACCGTTGTTGTGGAGGATACCGCTTTTGTTGGTGAAGAGGCGATCCGCGCCAATCTGCTCGACTATCTGAAATGTGTTTTCGGCGCCGGCGGTAACGACTGGCCCGCAGGTGATGCGCTGTCGGGCATCAACGCGCAACCTGCGCCGGCGAGGGCCGTTGACGCATCTCCATTCGGCGGCACTGCCGACGATGCTGTGGAGAGTTGCATCGATGACAAAGCAAGTGCCGTATGCGCTTCTCCTGCACCCATCTTCGTGCTTTACCTGTCGGGTTCCGATTGCACAGACACGTGCGAGCGCACGCGTTATGACCTCATCTACCTGGAAGGTGTCTTCCCACAGCTCTCTTTTGAAGAACGACCGAGCGAGGAGAACTATGGGCTTGCGGATGCTTTGGGAGAACAGCTCGGCGTGCCTGAAGACCAGCGACGACTGGCTCCTGCTGTGGTCGTGGGCGAGGACTATCTGGTTGGCGATGAGCTGGTGTTGGATAACCTGCGCGCGCGAGTGGCTGCCTACGCGGAGTCCGGTGCGATGGCCCTCTGGTACCTGATCGATCTGCCCTAGCATTCTGTCGGGAAAGTCGAGAAACAGGTTTTTGGGTCCGAAGAGTGGCCGTCGTGTGGCATAGCAGCCTCATAAGTGACCAAGAACCGGGTTTCTGAAGCGGGCAGGCTGTTTCGCCGACAGCCTGCTAGTGCGTGGTCGGGTAGGCTGCAAGGTTACGGCTGGACGTGGGGGTGAGTGGGTGCGGCGCTTAGAGATCGGGGGAGATTGGACGGCCGTCGTCCGGACGCTCGCCGACGTGGGACGCATATTCGGCCTCTCGCTTCTGTTGCCCACGTTGGTGGCCATCTTCGATCGCGAGCTGGGGCTGGCGTTGGTGTTTGGTGGAACCTCCGTGATGGTACTTCTGGCAGCGATCTGGGGGCGGAGGCTGGGGCGGCGCGATGTCGACAACTGGCACGCAACGTTGGCACTGGCGCTGGCGTGGCCGCTGTTGTCCCTCATCTCCAGCCTGCCCTTTGTGGTTGGCGGTGTTCCGAGCCTGGATGCGCTGTATGAGGGCGTCTCGGCCTGGACCGACACTGGGTTGACGATGATCCAGGATCCCTCCGCGCTGCCCGCTTCGCTGGCAACATTCCGCATCCTGATTCAGTGGTTCAGCGGCCTTGGAATTGCGATGTTTATGCTGCTGTTGAGGGCATCATCGCCGCGCGTTGCTCGCAGTCTTTTCGAGGCAGAGGGGCGCTCCGAGGACTTCGCCACGAATACCTGGCAGATTGGGCGCACGGTGGTGCGTATCTATGCGCTTTATACGTTGGCCGGTGCTGTGGCTCTATGGTTGACGGGCCTGCCGCCCATGTCAGCACTGGCCCACGCTGTGACGTCGCTGTCCACCGGTGGGTTTTCCACGAACTCTGTGGGGGTGGGGCTCTATGGCGCGCTCCCCTCAATTGTCGCAATGGCGTTGATGGTTGCTGGTGGGATCAGCTTCACGGCGCATCACTC
>JAGHDT010000456.1 GCA_021159805.1 Anaerolineae bacterium | reverse complement strand
GCCCCGGCCAGGCTGAGGGTCTCCGGAGCAACGAGCCCGCGCAAGATCGACCCCGCCCACCCAACCAGCGAGTAGCCAAACAGCAATGTGATCAGGCCGGAGTTGAGGAACAACACAATCCCCAGATCCCACTTGCGCATGAGAAGAAACACAGTCAGTCCCAACATCGCCAGCAACTTCAGGAGGTCACCCATATATCACAACTCACCTATTCGTCATAAAGCAGAGGCGCCTCTCCCGAGGCGTCTCTACTCGCGTCTTGTGCCTGACAGAGACAGCTAGCCAACGCGTCCACCGGTCAAGGCTTCGGTCCAATGGGAGCGCCGCACCCCAGTGCGGCTCCCCAAGACAGCTAGCCAACGCGTCCGCTGATGTAAGCCTCAGTCCTCTCGTTGTCAGGATTGGTGAAGAGCCGCGTTGTGGGAGCATACTCAACCACCTCACCCAACCAGAAGAAAGCAGTCCGGTCGGACACTCGTCCCGCCTGCTGCATATTGTGCGTCACGATGACGATCGTGTACTCCTTACGGAGTTCGCGCATCAGGTCCTCGACGCGGAGCGTGGCAATGGGGTCAAGAGCCGAACACGGCTCGTCCATCAGGATGATCTCGGGGGCCACAGCCAAAGTCCTGGCGATACACAAGCGTTGCTGTTGGCCCAGCCCAAATCCCATCGCCGGCTGTGATGTATCGCCGTCTATCTCATCCCAGAGATCCACACGACGCAGGTAGGTTTCAACCAGATCATCCAGATCTGATCCGCTTGCCATACCAAGCGCCCGCGGCCCCATCGCAACGTTGTTGTAGACAGACTGGGGAAAGGGATTGGGCTTCTGGAAAACCAGACCCACACGCGTTCTCAGGTCCACGACATCCATAGCGATATCGTAGATGTCTTGACCATCGATCCGAACCAACCCCGTCAGGCGCGTGCCGGGGATCTCATCGTTCATACGATTGAGACATCGCAAAAAGGTAGATTTCCCGCAGCCGGAAGGGCCAATGAACGCCGTGATCTCCTTCTCCCGGATGTCCAGCGAAATATCGAAAAGAGCCTGCTTGTCGCCGTAGTAGAAACTGAGGTGCGTGACCTCGACCTTGCTATGGGTATCTGTCTTCATCGAGCTCCGTTCACTGCGCTCTGCACGCGAACTGCTTTGCTGGCTGGAAGTATAGACTACGGCGACAGTGTGTCAACTTGTCTGGCCAGCAACCAGGGCCAGGACCTCCCGGAGGAATCAGCCGACCTCTGCCGAGCACTGTCCGCCGGTTGGCACTCTCTCGACACTCGCTTGCGGTCTCTGCATATCCGTGTAGAATAACATCCCGTGAGACGCACAACAAGGCTTCTGCACATACTCGTGGTTCTTGGCATCAGCCTCGCGTGGACGAGCGGTTGTAGGCCCGCGACTGACACGACTCTATCGACTGGTTCCGCAACCGCCATCCAAAACAAGGGCTCTGACACCATGGTCAACCTCGCGCTAGCCTGGGCAGAGCGCTACCAAGACGTTCGGCCCGATGTCGCCATCGCGGTCACAGGTGGCGGCTCAGGCACAGGTATCGCCTCGCTGATCAACGGCACAGTCAGTGTCGCTAATGCATCACGGTCCATCAAGGCAGAGGAAATCGAAAATGCCCGCGCCAATGGCATTGATCCGGTTGAGTTTGTCGTCGCACGTGATGCTATTGCCGTTATCGTCCATCCCAGCAATCCTATCGACCATCTGACCCTGCAACAGATCTCCGACATCTACAGTGGGAAACTCACCAACTGGCAGGAACTCGGCGGCGAGGACCGCCCCATCGTGCGGCTGTCCCGCGAGACAAACTCCGGCACCCACGTCTATTTCTTGGAGACCGTCGTTCGCTTGGGTCAGAAAGACAACAACACATTTTTCTCCGCAGATACCCTGTTACTGCCCTCCTCCGAGGGCATCGGGGCCGAAGTACGCCAGAATCCGAACGCTATCGGGTACGATGGTCTGGGTTATGTCACCGATGACATGAAGACCATCGCCGTAGGGTTGACAGCTGAGGGTCCATTCTGGCTCCCCAGCATCGAGACGGTCAACTCCGGCGACTACACTGTGGCGCGCGACCTCTACATGTACACAGCTGGGGTGCCAACCGATTCCGTCGCAGAGTACCTCGACTGGATACACAGAGCTGAGGCCCAGGCCATTGTTCGAGAACTCGGCTTCGTACCCATTCAGGAGTAGTTGATGGCCACCATTGTCCCCGAATCACGCTCCAAACGCCGGCAGGTTAGCCTTGCTGAGGTGCTGATCGAGCGGGCGATCCAAGTCACGGGTCTCAGTGCCGTCTTGTTGGTGATCCTTATCTTCGTCTTCCTGTTGCGCGAGGGAGTGCCCGCGTTCTTCCAGGTACCCATCTCCAGTCTGCTGATGACGCGGTGGTATCCCATCGAGGATTACTTCGGCCTTCTGCCGTTGATCGCCGGATCGCTCATTGTCACAGGCGGAGCAGCCATCATCTCCCTTCCTTTGGGCATAGCTACCGCCATCTTCATTGCGGAGATCGTCCCAGATTGGACGCGCGAGATCCTTAAGCCTCTTGTCGAGGTGCTGGCAGGCATCCCATCGGTGGTAATTGGCTTTATGGGTATGTTGGTCATCACCCCTCTGTTCCGGACAGCGCTCAACATCCCCACGGGACTGACCGCGTTCACCGGTATGGTCCTGCTTGCGTGGATGGTATTGCCCACCGTTGTGAGTGTTGTAGAGGATGTCTTGGACACTGTTCCCAAGACCTACCGCGATGCAGGGCTGGCTCTTGGGCTGACTCACTGGCAGACCATCTCGCGAATCATCCTGCCCGCGGGGAAATCGGGCATCCTTACCGCCTTCATGTTGGGCATCGGGCGCGCCATTGGCGAGACGATGACCGTTATGATGGTCACAGGCAACGCCCCGCGTCTGCCCAAGAGCCCGTTGGACATCTTCATGCCTGTCAGAACAATGACGGCGACGATTGCAGCGGAGATGGGCGAGGTGGCCCAAGGCGGTACTCACTACCACGTCCTTTTTGCAGTCGGCCTGGCACTCTTCGTGATAACCTTCGTGGTGAACTTGGCCGCAGCTGCCGTCGTCTTCCGCAGCACCCAGCGCGCAGAACGGATGCTGTCGTGAAACTGCCAAGACAGATCTCTGAAAGAATCGCCTTCGGCCTTATCACGCTGGCCGCAGTCGTGGTCATCCTGCCGATTCTCTACATCATCGGCTATATTGTGGTGCAAGGAGCAGGCGCCGTCACGTGGAACTTTCTCACGGAGATGCCACGCGACGGCATGAAGACCGGTGGTCTTCTGCCTGCCATCCTCGGAACGCTTCTGCTTACCGTCGGTACAGCGGTCATCGCCGTACCAATCGGCGTTGGCGGTGCCATCTACCTGTCCGAGTATGCGAAAGATAATGCCGGAACGCGAGCCATCCGTATCGCCATCATAAACCTGGCCGGCATCCCCTCAGTTGTCTACGGGCTCTTCGGCCTTGGGCTCTTCGTCATTTTCCTCAACTTCGGGACCTCCATCTTGGCAGGTTCGCTGACGTTGGGCATTATGACCCTGCCGGTGATCATCAGCACCGCCGAAGAGGCCTTGCGCGCTGTACCACAGTCCTTCCGGCTGGTGAGCACCAGTCTTGGGGGCACGCGGTGGCAGACCGTCCGGCGTGTCGTTTTGCCGCAGGCACTGCCGGGCATCATCACGGGGATTATCCTGGGCATCGAACGTGCAGCCGGAGAAACAGCCCCAATCCTGTTCACCGCAGTAGCCTTCTTCCTGCCGCGGCTGCCCTCATCGGTCTTTGACCAGACGATGGCCCTCCCGTATCATCTCTATGTCATCAGCACACAGGTGCCCGGTATGCCGATTCGCATACAATACGGCACAGCTCTCGTGCTGCTCTTGTTCATCCTTTCGATGAACCTGTTGGCCACGCTCATCCGGCGCCACTATCGAAGACAGCGGGTCTGGTGATTCATGGGGCGACCTGAAGTCAAGATCCGGATCAAAGCTCTCTCTGTGCAATACGCTGACGGTACCGAGAGCCTCCACGGAATCAGTCTGGACATCTACGCCAACCAGATCAACGTGCTCTTCGGTCCAGCTGGTGGCGGCAAGAGCACGCTCTTGCGAACACTCAACCGGCTTAACGATCTGGCCGGTGTCAAAAAGCAGAGCGGTGAAATCTTGCTCGACGGCGAGGACATCCTCTCACCGGATTACGATGTCATCCAGCTCCGTCGCCGCTTGGG
>JAGHDT010000605.1 GCA_021159805.1 Anaerolineae bacterium | reverse complement strand
GTGTAGGTCTGAGGGAGCTCTGGTCCCTGCGATGCGCTCGATCCAGCCTACCTCAGCCCATACGAGATGCGCCACCAAGGCAGAGATGGCCAGCGTGGTGCCCGGAGGGACGAACGTAAGCGCATTCCTCGGCAAATCCTCGATCTGATCAACCACGCGCGCTCGCAACTCGTCAAGGACCGCAGCAGCCAGCGCCACCGTCTCGTCCGCAAAGCCGAGCACAGGTCGAATGCCGTACTCCCGGGGCCGTCCCTGCTTCATCCCAATATCAGTCCTCACAACAAAGCTCCCTGTGTGTGTTTGCTCCGGTAGTGTGACAGAGCAGGTCAAAGAGAACCGCATCGACTTCACAGCCGACGCGGTCAGCGCGGGCTGAGTGCCGGCGTTGGGTTGATTGTCGGTTGGCTAACCAGGCGGTCGCCGTGCTGAAGAAGACAGCGGCGGCCCTCGCCCGTCGGCAGAGACTACTGATCCCCACGGTCGACTGCGCCACCAACACACCCAGGCAATGGGCTCACCCACAACCGGGGCGTGGTCATCAGAGCAGCTAGGAGCTGAACACCTAGATGTCGGCCTCGAGAAGCTCAAAATAGAACAAGCTCCCCTCTCCTGAGCACCCGGTGCTCTCGACGCCCCACGCGCCTCCCAGCTTCTCCATGATCCGCTGGACAATAGAGAGTCCGAGACCGTATCCCTTCGCACGAACCTGTTCCAATCGCTCGAAGGGAATGAAGAGCCGCGCGCGCTGCGCTTCAGACAATCCGTCACCGTTGTCCTTCACCCAGAAGCGTATCACTCTCGGAACGTCATCGCCGTTCCCGTCAATGCTGGTCACCGTAGCTCCAAGCTCAACTCGCGGCGGCGAGCCCCCGTACTTTATCGCATTGCTGAGGTAATTAGCCCAGACCTCCTCAACCCAGGGGGCATACCCCCACGCAATGGGCCAAATATCAGGCAACACGATGTCAGCGTTATGAGATTCTGTCAGATCAGCCAAACGCTGCAGCACATCGAAGACAATGGCTTCCGTATCCAATGGCGTGGGCGCCACCTCGTCAACCTTTCGCACGCTCGCCAACAGAAGCAGCTCATCGATGATGCTGCCCATCTTGCGCGCGCTCTGACCAATGGCGCGGACACACATAGCCAGATCCTGAGGCTCTGTGGCAATGTCCTGAGCTTCCATGAAGCTCGTGTACCCCGTCAGTAGCGACAGCGGCGTCTTGAGGTCGTGGGCGACCGTATGCGCAAACGCATCCAACTCCGCATTGCGCCCCACCAGGTCCTCCGCCCTTTGGCGCAGAGTGGTTTCACTCTCCCTCAGGGCAGCTTCCGCCATCTTGCGTTCTGAAAGTTCCTGCTGTGCCGATGCAAAGAGCCGCGCGGTCTCCAATGCCACAGCCAGGGAGGCAGCAATCTGAGAGGCGACATCAAAATGCTCAGAAGTGAACGCTCGGTCGACAGTGTGCTCCAGATTCAGCGTCCCCACCAGCATGTCCTGGGCCATCAGGGGCACAGTCATGTAAGCCCGCACGCCCTCATCATACAGCTGCAGGTCGAGCGCCGAACCCGCCGCATCGTGCGGCACATCATTGACGCAGCGCAACTCGAAACCGCCGAAATCATCAACAGCCAGCGTCTCGACCCATGGAGCGCGCTCCGGCGCCAGAGCCGCGCTTCCGCGGACAGCTAGCATATGGGGCTGTCTCGAGCCATCCAGTGATACCACCGACATACGCGTACAGGGCAAGAGGTATTGGATCTGATCCAAGACAGCAAGCGCAATCGTCTCCGCAGACTTGGCTGCCAAGATCGCCTGATCGATCTCATAGAGGATCCGCAAACGGTCAGCATAACGACTTAGCGCCAGCTCCGCATGTTTCCGCTGCGTTATGTCCTGTATGTTGACAAGGTGCCCAATGACATCCGCCCGGGAGTCACGCAGCGGAGACACGCGCAGATCATAGATCCTCTGGCTTGGCCCCTCGCCGAGCGTCACCTCGTCACGAGCTGGCCCGACTCCTCGGAAGCGCGACATCATGTAAGAATAGTGCGGGAGCACCTTGGAAAGCTGTTGACCCAGTATCCGCTTGCTGGAAACAGACAGCATACTCTCCGCTGCTGAGTTTATGTCGACAACCCGATCCTGCTGATCAAGCACAACTATCCCAGTCGTCATGTTTTCCATGACAGCTTCCCGCGCCGCCGGAGCTAAATCCAACAGACTGTTGCGTGCCAGACCCCACACGATGGCAACTCCACTGACGATGAATGCAAACGGCGTCAGATCCAAGTACGATAGCCGCGCCGGCTGCGTGATGGTAACGATGTTGGCCAGCCACGGCACAGCAATCGCTATCAGCAGAGTCCAGCCTTGCCGGCGGTAGACTCGCGGAGCAAAGAAATGGCTGCGAATCAGAAAGTACGCTGACATCAGCATCAGCGCATAGGTATAGGTTGCGTGGATCCAAAACGCAGGCCCAAGTGTGGTCCCCAACATTGGAACACCGCCACCGGTGTCCAGCCAAACCTGCTTCCGGAACAGATGATGGTGCGGATTGGTCCAGACCGCGATCTGTACCAACGCCGGATGCAGAGCAAGCAGCCGCAAGTTCCGTCTCGTGATAATACTACCGTGGCCCGTGTATCTCAGCACAAATAGCAGCCACATCAGGGGTGCAAGCGTGATGCCGACATACTGCGCGTTTGTCCAAAAGAGCTTTGCAGGGAGCTCGTCACTCAGGTGTGTCAGGATTACCGTCACCGACCAGGCAGCCAGAGCATACATAGAGAGAGCAAACGGCACGGCACCAGCAACCATTCGCCGTCGCCACACAAATGACGCCAGGAGGATCGCTCCCAGGGCCGCAACGGCAAGCACGCCGATGTAGAGTACTAGCTGTCCGGGCATAGAGTCTCGGCCATTAGCTGCGTACAGTGAGTCCTGGACTGGAACATGTTTCCAGTTTAGTCCGAGCTAGAATGATTGTCAAGCCCAGCTAAGAATCGGCATGCCAAACGCGTACACGACCATGGTACTATGGGATCCTGGTCGCTCTTGCAGCTGCGCAGGCCAAGTCTATAATCCCCCACACAAAATACATATGAATACACACATACCCAGACATCTTCCCTCACCTCGGGATTTCAGCCACGATGCACGCCAGCTCATCATTGTGACGGGGTTGATTTCCGCCAGCTACTTTGGCGCCTTTGCCCTGCTGCGAGGGCTTTTTCTCCTCCGGCTCGGTTATGATCCAGCCTATCTGGGGACCTATTATGCGGCCGGGGCCCTCACCTTCATGATGATGGGCCTTCCCAGCGGCGCCCTCGGCCAGCGGTTCGGCACGCGTGCGACGATGCTAGCCGGAGCATGCTTGACCGTCGGCGGTATGCTCCTGCTTCCGCTCACCGCCCGTATACCCGCTGACGTGCGTGACCTGTGGCCCCCGCTCACACAGATCATCACCGTTGCCGGTTGGTCAATGTTCAGCGTCAACAGCGTCCCAGCCCTCATGCTGGTCACTACGGACGAGAACCGGTCAGCGGCATATGCCCTCACCGGCGTACTTCGCGGCATTGGCTCCTTCACCGGCACGTTGATCGGGGGTATCCTGCCGGGTCTAGTCGTATGGTTGGTGACCCGGCATGAAGCATCTCCAATCGATCCTCAGAGCGCGTCCCCATTTGCCTGGGCGCTTTTCATCAGTGCCATCTCCGGTTTGGCCACAGCTATCCCACTTGCTCGGATACGGGGTGGACTGAGGCCAATCAAGACCAACACACCGCCGGTGGATCGAGGCCCATTCCCCGCAGCCTTGGTCATTGTGCTCATCGTCTACGTCTTCTTGCGCCACATGGGCTGGACGACCAGCCAGGCGTACAGCGCTCCCTACATGGATACTGATCTGCATCTCTCCACGCCGACCATCGGGCTCTTGACCAGCATCGGACAGATTGCCGCCATCGGTGCGACGCTGTCGCTCCCACAGATGACACAGCGGTGGAGTCACGGTCGAATCGTTGCCCTCTCCACCATGATCCAGATTGCCAGCCTGACTCTTATGGCAAGCTTTCGCAACGGGAGCGCAGCCGGCCTCGGTCTTCTGGGTATGCAGGTCTCCGCCGGCATCTGGCTGCCGGAACTGCAGATCTTCCAAATGGAGTTGGTCGATGAGGGGTGGCGAGGTCTGGCCTACGGCGCTATCGCGATGGCAATGGGACTCGGATTCGGATCGATGAGCATCTTCGGCGGACGGCTCATCACGGCGAGGGGTTACAGCGAGCTCTTTGGGGTTGGTGCGCTCTTCTCTGTGGCGGCATCCGGGCTCATGATGTTGATCTCACGACAGACACCAAGAGAAAGATAGCCACAGCTTGATGGCTGATAGCTGCAGATTCATCGCGTCCTAGCTAGAAAGGAGACATTCTTGGACACACTTCTCAACTGGGAACTTGACCTCATCATTCAGATTCGCAACACCATCCCTAATCTGGTCGGGGTCTTTGAGCTGCTCACCTCGCTGGGCGGGGAGATGTTCTTCCTCGTGCTCCTGCCCCTGATCTACTGGTGTGTGGACCGGCGAACAGGAGCGCGCCTGACCGTGCTTTTCTTGATCTCCGCCGGCGCCAACAACGTCGCCAAACTGCTCTTCCACTCGCCGCGTCCCTTCGTGATCGCTCCACAGCGGATCGCCCCACTTTTCGATGTCCCGCTGACAGAGGCCATCGAGGCCTACGAGGCCCACGGCAACGGCTTCCCCAGCGGGCACACACAGAGCACAATCGTCACTTGGGGCTACCTGGCCGCCCAGGCGCGACAGCTCAAAGGACAGCTCGCGCGGCTGCGCCTCCTGATCTACACCGTGGCGGCATTGCTTGTAGTCTTGGTTCCCCTATCGCGTCTCTACCTGGGTGTCCACTTCCCGCGCGATGTGCTGGGAAGCTACGTACTTGGGATAATCATCCTTGCGCTCTTCGCTTGGCTGGCACCAGGAGCTGAGACCAGCCTTGCCCGGCTCGGCCTGACGTGGCAGCTTGTTGTCGCGATCACCATTCCCTTGACAGCCGCCCTCGTGATGCCCGGCAAGAACGCGGTGACAGCTGCGGCCACACTACTGGGTATGGGCGTAGGATTTGCCGCGGAGCGGAGGTGGATCCGCGCCGAGACCGATGGGGCCATCTGGCAACGCGCGCTGCGCTTCGTCGTGGGTATGGCCATCCTCGGCGGGCTGTATGCTGGGCTGAAAGGAGCCTTCAAGGGACTTGAACCGGTGCTGGTCTTCCGCTTCATCCGCTACGCCCTGGTTGGCCTATGGGGCAGCCTGGGTGCCCCCTGGGCCTTCACGAAACTGAGACTGTCCAAGAGCACAGCGGAAGGACAACACATAGTCCGAAAGTGACCTTCTGCGGTCCGCTCTGCGGGCCCAAAGGCTTTCCCCAGCCTTTGGGCCCTTCTTCGCGAGAGCATTTTGTTTCGTGCATGGTGTGCTGCTGCATATGGCGTCTACTTCGAGCACAGCTCGCCATCTGCTGCCCCCGACCAGGTTCGTAGTAACGACTTCAGTCGTTCCCAGTCTTAGGACCAATGAATTGGTGACCACCAACCCAAAACTGCCAAAGCACGTGCCAAGATAGGATAGTATTGACGCCGGGCCTCAGGCAACTGAGAGCGTCTGTAGGAACACTGCATGGTCATCCCACTGCTGAAAAGGGTGCGTCTCAGTTGGGGGGCGTAAGCCAGATGGAACCTGCAC